>DATBKA010000001.1:0-1934 GCA_036556105.1 Ilumatobacteraceae bacterium
GTGAACGCCGCCGTCGGTACCCGGCTGAAAAGTGTTTGCGATCCCCACACCTTGACGCCGGGGATCGAACGCAGACCGTCGAGCAACACCGAGAACACGTCGGCTTCGGCCGCGGTGATGTTCTCCATCTTCTCTTCCATCAAGAACCGCGCCGCGGCCTCGATCCCGGCGATCGCCTCGAAGTTGGGCATGCCGGTCTCCAGCCGTCCCGGGCCGATGTCGGTGGCCGGCCGGACCTTGAACACGGGGAGCGACTCGAGCAGGTCGGGACGCAGCCACACGACGCCGCTGTGCGGGCCGTACCACTTGTACGGCGACGTCACGAGGGCGTCGCAGCCGAGCGCGGCGATGTCGATCGCCCTGTGCGGTGCGAGGTGGACGGCATCGATGTAGACGTTGGCGCCGGCGCTGTGCGCGGCTTCGATGATCGGGGCCAGCTCGGGTGTCGATCCGAGGAGGTTCGACGCGCCTGGCAGCGTGACCCACTTCGTATGGGCGTCGATCAAGTCGATGACGTTCTCCGGCGGCAGCTGACCCGTGTCCGGATCGAACGGCGCCAGCACGTGCTCGGCGCCGGCGCCCTGTGCGGCAAGGCGCCACGGGGTGATGTTGGCGTCGTGGTCGAGGCGAGTTCCCACGATCCGGTCGCCGGGCTGGAGCGTGGTGCCGACAGCACGCGACACGGCGAACGTCAGCGATGTCATGTTCGGCCCGAAGCAGACACCTGCCGGGTCGGCGCCGAGCAAACGTCCGACGGCCGCCCGAGTGCGGTCCATCAATCGCTGGCACTCCTCGGCGGCGGCGAACGGTCCGCCGTTCGATGCTGTGTTGCCACTGGCCATCCACGCCGCCATCGCCGTGATCGCGGTGTCGACCATCTGCGTGCCGGCCGGCCCGTCGAAGCGCGACCACTCGGCACGAACTCCGGGGAAGCGGTGCCGCAACGATGCAGCCACGATGCCTCGCTCGGTCAGGCGCGCTTGGCTGCGGCCTTGGCGAGGCGCTTGGCGGCTCGCCCGACCGGGACGATGTTGCGCTGGTCGAGGTCGCCGACCTCGATGCCGTTGGCGAAGGCGACCCGGTAGCGCTGCCAGTTGAAGCCGTTGGCCAGGATGACCTTGCCCGGGGTGCCGGCTGGGACGCCCGCATCGAGGTCGACCGTGCTCTCGACCCGGTCGCCGATCTTCAGATCGAGTTGTCCCGGGTGTGGCTTGGCCAGCGCGTGCGGCTTCCAATAGGTCATGGCACCAGTCTGCCCGATGGCGGCCGTGCCGGAGTAGCCCGCTGGTTGACACCTCCGCCGGTAGCATCGACGACCTGTGATGAGCACGATCGAGCCTGTAGAGGCCAACTCAGACGACACCACCGAGGCCACTCCGCCCAAGAAGCTCGTGAAGCTCTCGGTCACGATCGACGAAGCCGAGTTCGATCGCGACATCGACAACGCCTTTCGGACCATCGCCAAAGAAGTCCGCTTGCCCGGGTTCCGGCCGGGCAAGGTGCCGCGCAAGGTCCTCGAAGCGCGGATCGGCTTGGCGACGGCCCGCGAGCAAGCACTGCGCGACGCCGTGCCGCACTATCTCGCCGACGCCGTTCGCGAGCACGACATCGACCTCATCGCCACGCCGAGCATCGAGTTCACCGGCGGCCAGACGGAAGGTCCGGTCTCGTTCGACGCCACGTGTGAGGTGCGCCCGGAGATCACGGTTCCGGGATATGGCGGCCTGCGCGTCGAGTTGCCGTCGCCGACCGCCAGCGACGAAGAGATCGACCACGCAATCGAGACCGAGCTGCGCCGCCAGGGAACTCTCGTCGACGTCGATCGGCCGGTGCAGTCCGGTGATCACGTCACGCTCAGCCTGGCCGGAAGCCGGGCCGGCGAGCCGGTCGCCGGGTTGAACACCGAGGACTGGCTGTATCAGGTCGGCAACGGT
>DATBKA010000002.1:0-2109 GCA_036556105.1 Ilumatobacteraceae bacterium
TCGAGTGCCACCGCAGCTCCTGGTCATCCGAACCCGCCTGATCCGAGTGTTTGGAGGCGCACTGGGTGCCTTGAAACACTCGGTTCGGTTTTCCACCGGGAAGGCCGTATCATTTCACGGTTCCCTGGCGAGCCACCGCTAGGCCCGCGAGCGTCAATCCGAAGGTTGCGACATGCCTACTTACAGCCCGAAAGCAAGCGAGATCACCCGCGCCTGGCACGTCATCGACGCCGACGGTCTGGTGCTCGGCCGGATGTGCACCGAGGCCGCCCGCTTGCTGCGTGGCAAGCACAAGCCGATCTTCGCCCCGCACATCGACACCGGCGACCACGTCGTCGTCATCAACGCCAGCAAGGTCGTCCTCACCAAGGACAAGGCCGCCAACAAAGGCGTCTACCGCTACAGCGGGTACCCCGGTGGGTTGAAGAACGAGTCGTACGAGAAGCTGCTCGGGCGCAAGCCCGAAGAGGCGATCCGGCGCAGCGTCCAGGGCATGCTCCCGAAGGGCCCGCTCGGCCGGCAGATGATCAAGAAGCTCAAGGTCTACGCCGGGCCCGCGCATCCGCACGCCGCCCAGACCCCCGTTCCACTCGATCTCGCCGCGGCCAAGGCTCGCTGAGCGCGAAAGGCATCGTCACATGGCAACCAAGCCGCTCACTCAGACCACTGGCCGCCGCAAGGAGGCCGTCGCCCGGGCCCGCCTGCGCCCCGGGAACGGCACGCACACGATCAACGGCCGGCCGTTCGATGCCTACTTCACCACGGCCATGCAGCGGATGACCGTCACCGAAGCGCTGCGTGTCACCGAGAACGAGACCAACTACGACATCGACGCAACCATGCACGGTGGCGGCGTCAGTGGCCAGGCCGGGGCCTTGCGCATGGCGATCGCTCGATCGCTCGTCGACGTCGACCCCGAGACACGGGCCACGCTGAAGAAGGCCGGCTTGCTCACCCGCGACCCACGTCGCAAGGAGAGCAAGAAGTACGGTCTGAAGAAGGCCCGCAAGGCTCCGCAGTACACGAAGCGCTGATCGAAGCCGGGCCGGTGGGCCAGCTGCGCTTTGGAACCGATGGTGTTCGCGGTCGTGTCGTCGACCAGCTGACTCCCGAATACGTCGCGTGTCTGGCGCGAGCCGCTGCACACGTGCTCGGGCCGGGTCCTTGGTTGGTCGGAGAAGACACCCGCGAGTCCAGCGAGATGCTGGCCGCCGCGTTCCGCGCCGGGCTGCGCGCCGGCGGGGCAGAACCGCAACAGGCCGGAGTGGTGTCGACGCCGGCGCTCGCCTTTGCGGCCAGCGAGCTGTCGCAGCCGGCGGCGATGATCACCGCGTCGCACAACCCGTGGCACGACAACGGCGTCAAGATCTTCGCCCGCGGCGGAGTGAAGCTGTCCGACGACATCGAGCAGGCGATCGAAGCTGCGCTCGACGACGAACCGATCTCACTCGCCGCCACCGAGCGGCGTGATCCGCGACAGCCGGTCGCCGAGATGTACGTCGTCGACGCGTTTCGTGGCTACTCGGCCGACACCCTGCGCGGCTTGCGCGTCGTGCTCGACTGCGCCAACGGGGCGACGTATGCGATCGCTCCGCAGGTCGTCGCCGAGCTCGGCGGCGACGTCGTCGCCATCCACACCGAGCCGAACGGGCGCAACATCAACGACCACTGCGGGGCCACGCACCCCGTCGACTTGCACCGCGCAGTCGTCGCCCACGGTGCCGACCTCGGGCTCGCCTTCGACGGCGATGGCGACCGCGTCATCGCCGTCGATCACCTCGGCAACATCGTCGACGGAGACCGCATGATCGCCCTCGCCGCGCTGCAGCTCCGCGAGGAAGGTGAGCTCACCAACGACACCGTAGTCGTCACCGTGATGAGCAACCTCGGCTTCCACAAGGCAATGGAGGCGGCAAAGATCGACGTCGTCACGACTGCGGTCGGCGACCGGTTCGTGCTCGAGGCGCTCGAAGCGGGCGACTACGCAGTGGGCGGCGAACAGAGCGGCCACATCATCTACCGGCACCTGGCGACCACCGGTGACGGCTTGCTGGCCGGTGTGCGCCTGGCCGCACACGTTCATTCGACCGGCAAGCCGCTGGCGGAGCT
>DATBKA010000003.1:0-3242 GCA_036556105.1 Ilumatobacteraceae bacterium
GATCGCGCACGCCCGCCAGCAGCGGATCGATGTCGATGCTGCGCAGGTCGTCGGCGAGGATCGGTGTCTGCCACGCATACGTGCGGCGGAAGAGCTGCAATGCCGGCAGTGCCGACGCCGCGGCGACGCCGTCGGTCAGCAGAATGAACTCGCTCGGGTCCGGACGAAGCTGACCGTTGAGCACCAACGGGCTCGTCGGGACTGCGGTGCCGACGATCGTCAACCCGATCGCCGAATCACTTGGGAGCTGGGCGACAGGCTCGGGGTTCGTCGGGTCGTCGACGAGGGCAATCACCTCGCAGCGCGTCGCGTCGCACCGCGTCGGCCATGCTCCGTCGATGAGTTGCGTCACGTCGCGCAACCCGTCCAGCCCGGCAAAGCGCACGGCTCGACCGTCTCCCGCCGCCAAGGGTCGGTACTCGACGGTGCGCAGAGTCGTCCCGAGCCCGCGGCTTGTCATCCCCTCGGCGATCGTCGCGTTGATCGTGGCCAGCTCGTCCGTGGATGGCGTCACCTCCGGCCCGAACGAGACCGTGAAGGCGCGATCCTCTGGTTCGAGATCGCCCACCCCGCGCTGCAGGGCGCGGTCACCGGCGACGGTGCTGGCGACCGAGACCAACAACAGCCCGGCAACTCCGATGGCGATCGCCGCGCCGATCGCCGAGGCGCGGCCCGTGCGAGTTCGCGTCCGTCGCACGGCGCACTCGATCGCGACACTTGCACGACTCATCGACCGCTCCCCGAGGCGGCAAGGCTCGCGTGATGGCGGCGCATCGTGTGAACGCTGATGTTACTGACAGACATCGTGTCGAGGGTTGTGTCGAGGGTCGTTGAAGGTCCGAGAGCGAATGGCTAGCATTGTGAGCCGGGTGGAGACCCGTTCGAGCCATTGGTTCGCGCGTTGCAGGAGGTCCCCCCAACATGATGACGAGTGCTCTGGCCCAGCTGAAAGCCGTCGGCCGCGTTGCCTTCTATCTGTTGGTCGCGTTCCTCGTGATCCGCCTGTGGCAGGACCCTGCCGGCGCCGCCGACTCGACCGTCAACTTCATCGGCTCAATCGGCTCGTTCTTCGCTGACGCCGTCGACAAGTTGTCCGCCTTCGTGCAGGGTTTGGCCGACTGACGAGACCGACAGCAGTGGCGGCGGATCCGGCGCGGTCACCTTCGTCGTCGCCCACCAGAGCCACACCGAACAGCCCCACAGCGTCGTCGCCAGGGCGACGTGCACACCGACGAGCGGCGCCGGCACGCCCTGCGCATATTGCAGGTAGCCGACAGCGCCTTGGGCGATGGCGACACACACCCATGCCGTCAGCGGCGCGTCGAGCGTTCGACGGTCGGCCGTATGAGTGCGCAGCCGCCACAGCAGGCTGAAGGCAATCAGTACGGCGATCCACACGACGACGCTGTGCAACCGCGCCGCCCAGGTGATCGAGAAGAACGTGAACCGCTTCGCCTGTTCATCACCGGCGTGCGGACCGGTGCCAGTCACCACCGTGCCGGCGATGAGTGCCAGGGCAGTCCACACGACCAGCAAGCGCGCTCGACGCGCGGTCGCGGCCGACACGGACAGAGCACGTGTTGCCGCGTCCGGCTCAGATGCACGCATCAGCAGCACCACGGCAACGGCGACCAGACCCATCGACAGCACGAAGTGCAACTGCACGGCGAACGGGTTCAGATCCGTCCACACCACGATCGCGCCGACGATGCCCTGCGCCGGGATCCCGGCGACGAGCGCCGCCGCGAGGAGCATCAGATCGCGTCGACGCGGCCGCCTCACCCACGCCCCGAGCGCGGCAAGCACGACCGCGAGACCGACGACGAACGTGAAGAGGCGGTTGATCTGTTCGATCGCCGAGTGCTGCGACGACACGTCGACGAGGCTCGACGCATTGCAGTTCGGCCAGTCATCGCACCCGAGCCCCGATCCGGAGAGCCGCACAGCGGCTCCCGTCACGACGATCGCGGCGACGAAGACGAGGGCGGCGACGCAGATGCGGCGGAACTCGTCGGCCGTGAATCCCTGCGACGAGACTCGGCGCAAGAACTGCCGCAGGCGTGTCACGTCGCCAGGCTACGTGGGGCGATAGCGTTCTGAGCAGTGAAGAAACCCACTGTCGCCGAACGGCGAACCGAGATCCTCGAGACCACCTGCAAGGTCGTGATCGAGCGGGGCTTTGCAGGAACCCGGATCGCCGATGTCGCCAAGCGACTCGACGTCTCCAGCAGCCTGATCCACTATCACTTCGACTCCAAGGAACAGCTGCTCGCCGAGGCGTTCGAGCACTACGCCAACAAAGACGTCGCCGAGATGGAAGGCGAGATCGAGAACGCACCGACGGCGCTCGGCAAGCTCGAGCGAGTCATCCAGAACTACGTGCCCGAGGGCAGCGACGATGTCGAGTGGATGCTCTGGATCGACGGCTGGGGCGAGGCCCTGCGGAACCCGATGATGAAGAAGATCAGCCAGCAGCTCGACGAGCAGTCGGCGGCGCTGTTGGCGCGCATCATTCGCAATGGTGTGGAGTCCGGCGAGTTCACGTGTCCCGATCCCAACGCGTCGGCGATGCGTCTCACCGCGCTCGTCGATGGGTTGGCCGTGCAGTTCGCGGCGCACGACGGGATGATGAATCGCGATCAGCTGATCGATCACGTGAGGTCCGTCGCCGCTGCCGAGATCGGCCTGACGATGGACGACTTCACCGGCGTGGAGCGGGCCCACGTGTTCACGCCGCCCTCGGCCGCCACCGATGCAGCATTGCGACACCTCGTCAGTACGTACTGCGACGCCGCCAACCGCCTCGACGCGACAGCCTTCGCCAAGCTGTGGAGCGACGACGCCACCTGGCACCCGTCAGGCACCACCATCACCGGTCGCACCGCAATCGTCGCCCAGTTCGAGAAGATCGCCGCCGACACGGAGTGGGTGGTCGAGACCGCGCCGCTGATGGTGTTCGAGGTCGACGAGACGCGCGGCACCGGTACCGGCCGCGTCAGCCTCAACGAGCGGCGCAAGAAGCACAAGGCGGCGAAAGCGAGCACCGTGCTGGCCACGTACCACGACCACTACGTGCGCTGCGGTGGGTCGTGGTTGTTCTCCGCACGTGAGTTGGAAGTGCTCGAAGGCTGACGGTCGCCGCGCCGATCAGGGACGCACCTCGTAGAAGGCGTTCACGGCGTGATCCACGTCGAGCTTGCGGAACCGGCCGAACCCCGCGGTCTCCGCCATCTGCCGGGCCA
>DATBKA010000004.1:0-12274 GCA_036556105.1 Ilumatobacteraceae bacterium
CGGTGGCTGTAGAGGGCGGCCTTGGGATTGCCCGTGGTGCCGCTCGTGTAGCACATGGCCATGCCCGACCGTTCGTCGAGCTCGGGATAGTCGAAGCCGGGCTGCTCGGCATCCAGCAGGGCGTCGTAGTCGAGCGTCGCGCCGAGGGCCGACGTGTCGCCAGTGCCCTTGACGATGATGTGCTCGACGGTCGTCAGCTGATCGCGGACCTTGGCGAGGAGGGGGATGATCGACGCGTCGACGATGATCACGCGGTCCTCGGCGTGGTTGATGACGAAGGCCAGCTGCTCGGGAAACAGGCGAATGTTCAGCGTGTGCAGCACGGCCCCCATGCACGGCACCGCCAGGTACGCCTCGAGGTGCGTCTGGTTGTTCCACATGAACGTTCCGACCCGGTCGCCCTGCTTCACGCCGAGGCGGGTCAGCGCTGCCGCGAGCTGGTCGGCACGGTCCGCGACCTGGGCAAACGTCGCCTCCTGGAAGCCGTCCCCCGTGAACGTGAGCACCTTGCTCCCGGCGTGCACGGTTCGCCCGTGCTGCAAGATCGGTCGAAGCGTCAGCGGATAGTCCTGCATGGTGCTGAACGGCATGATTCCCCCTGTCATGAGCACTGGCGCAACGTTAGTCCTGACCAACTTCAGACTGCCGCCCGCCACGCCGATATGGCAATATCGGACAGATGAGTGCGGTCACCATCTCGGCCATAGAGGGCACGCGGGCCCCCAGCCGCAGCGCCGATCGCTACTTCGTCAACGCCCCCGTCGACGCTCTGGTGATCGGTGGCGCGTCCGTGATCCTGTACGCCATCTTCCGGTTGAAGCCGGAGCTGGCCGCCTCGCCGTCGGTCGCGTCGATCGCAGCGACGCTGGTGTGGGTCTGCAATTACCCGCACTTCGCCTCGACGAACTACCGGCTCTACCACTCCAAGGCGGCGATCGCCCAGTACCCGTTGACGAGCGTCGTCACGCCGCTGGTGATGGTCGTCGCGGTCGTCGGTTGCTACCTGTCGCCGCACGACATCGCTCCCCTGTTCATCAAGCTCTACCTGCTCTGGTCGCCGTACCACTTCTCGGGCCAGACGCTCGGCATCACGATGGTCTACGCCCGCCGCGCCGGGTTCGTGATCGACGGCTGGTTGCGGCGCAGTCTGACCGCGTTCATCTTCCTGACGTTCGCCGTGCAGAGCGCATGGGCCGAGGTCGGCCGCCACGTCAACCCGTTCTACGGAGTGCAGTACCCGACGCTGGACGTGCCGATCTGGCTGCCGCAGCTGCTGACGAAGGTGATGTGGGTCTCGTTGGCAGTCACCATCGCCCTCTTGATGTGGAAGATCGCCAACGGTGGCCCGCGAGTGCCACTGATCGTCGTGCTCCCGGCGTTCACGCAATACATCTGGTTCGTCGCCACCCCGGCCGGCCAGTTCAGCTACATGGTTCCGTTCTTCCATTCGCTGCAGTACCTGCTGATCGCGTGGAACGTGCAGCTCAAGGAAGGCCTCGCCGAGCGCAAGCAAGATCCGTCGGTGCGGTACGTGTGGTCCGAGTCGGCGCGATGGATGGCGATCAACATCGCCGGCGGTTACGTGTTGTTCTGGGGCCTGCCTCACCTCGGCGCCCACTTCGGCAAGCCGATGGTGTTCAGCACCGCGGTCATGCTGGCCGCCATCCAAGTCCACCACTTCTTCGTCGACGGCGTCATCTGGCGGCTGCGCAATCCGGCCGCTCGATCGCCACTCTCGTCGTCGTTGCGCGCCGTGGCCGGGCGAACATGAAAAGACTGCTGGCCGCGCTCGGCGTCGGCTGTGCTGCGGCGTTGGCGGTCGCCGCGCCGGCGTTCGCGTACACGCCACCGGAGACCAACCCGCGGATCGTCGTCACCACGTCGGAAGGCACGATCCTCATCGCCCTCGCTCCGGAGAACGCGCCAAAGCACGTCGAGCAGCTCCTCTTGGCGTTGGACGACCACGACTTCATCGGGGCCAGCGCAGCCCGAGTCGCGCCCGACTTCTACGTGCAGATGGTCGGTCGGCAGGGCCGGGCGCAGCTCGCCGGCTTGACCAACGAGCACGAGAAGGCCGGCAACGTGCGCGGCGCGGTCAGCGTCTACGACAGCGGCAAGGCCGGTGACGTGCCGACGTTGATGTTCGTGTTGGTCAGCAGCCCGCAACTCGACAGCGACTACACGATGATCGGCGTCGTCGAAGCGGGCATGAGCGTGCTCAAGAAGATGGCCACGATCCCGACTGCCGGCGATCACCAACCGACGAAGGCGATCACCATCTCGGAGATCCACTTCGCCTCCGCCGAAGAGCGCGCCAAGCTGCGCCAAGCCGAGGTCACGCCGGGCCCGACCGAGGGCACGTCGTTGCTCGCCGCCGTGTTCATCCTGGCCTTCGCGGCGTTCATCGCCGCCGCAATCTCGGCGTTCCGCGACAAGTTGCGCAAGCCGTGGGTGACGTCGATGTGGCTGATGGTGGCTCTGCTGACGTTCTTCGCCGTGTGGGTCGCCATCGGAGCCTCTGGCCATGGCACGTCGGTCGTCGGCATCGCCATGTTCGGAGGCGCCATCGCCATGTTCCGGTTGATGGGCCGGTTCGAGCGACCGGCGCAGGCCGTGGAGTCAGGCCGCAGTGCGGAGCCAGTCGAGCTCACCGATCGCGAACTCGACTCCGAGGGCCGGGTCGATCAGACGCAGGGCCAGCTCGAGCTCTCCTTCGGCCAGCGAGACACACCCGCTGGTCGGCTTTGACGCGCCCGTCGGCGCGTAGGAGTTGCGGTGGAGGAAGATCGCCGCGGCGAGAGGCGGCTCGCCGGGATCGTCGCCCGACACGGGGTTGAGGTTGGCGCCGATCACCGCGGCGTGGCCGTAGACATCGCCGACTCGCGTCAGCCACTCGTCGGGCGACGTGCAACCCGGACGAGCCACCAGCGCCTGGTACGACTCGGTGTTCGGCGTTGCGCCCCAGCAGTCCTCGTAGCGGACATCGCGATATGCGCCGCGCACGCCCGGATCGGGCAGGTTTCCGAAGAACTGGAACACCTGCCCGTCCCACGCGGTGACCGTGCCCAGTGGAAACGATCCGGCAGGAGTGGTGTCGTCGCCGGAACGACGTTCGGCGAGACGATGCAGACCGTTGCGCCCCAACCGCGCCGTCATCGGGCTCGTCTGGCAGCGCCACTCACCTGTGCTCGATCGGGCGGCGATGTGCAGGGTGGCGACTGTCGACGCCCACGTCGCCGCGGCCACGACCACGAACTGGCGCACCTCGGGGTGCCTGGTGGCCAAGGCGCGGACCGTGACGAGGTCGCACTGGGCGACGGGGTCGAAGGGGACGTCGCGAATCGCGGCCCGTCGCGCCGTCGCCGAGGCGTTGAGCGACGTCGGACCGGCGGCGCCGACGACGCCATGGGCCGTGATTGCGGTGAGCGCGACGAACGTGGCGAGCAACCCGCGGCGCATCAGTTGGTGCGCTCGACGCGGATATCGCCCGAGACGGTCTTGAGGTGCAGTCGCACCGGCCGGCGCTCGACGTTCGCGGCGTGCGGCTGGGCGTCGGGAAGGCTGGCTCGCCCGCTGAGCGTCGAGATCTCCGCTTCGACGCGGATGCCGGTGGGCAAGCCGACGCGGACGTCGCCGGAGATCGAGCGCACGGCGATGTCTGACCCGCGGCACCGCGAGATGCGCACGTCGCCACTGGTCGACGCAACGGTCACGTCGCCGCCGCAGTCCTCGACGCGCAGATCGCCCGAGGTCAGGGTGGCGTCGAGACGACCCTCGACGACGCGGATCGTGCAGTCGCCGGAGACCGAGGAGATGTTGGCCTCACCACCGATGTCACCGCCGGACAGCTGACCGGAGGCGGTCGTGACATCGAGGCGGGCGGCGTCGCCGACCTCGATGTCGCCCGACGCGGTGTGCACCCGAACGACTCCGAGCCGGCCGATCAAACGGACTTCCCCAGAAGTCGAGCTGACCTCCACGTCAGTGCCCGCCGGCACTTGCGCAACGATGCGGCTGTTGCGGCCGCGCATCCGCCAGCGTGATGGATGACGAACCGAGACGCGGTCACCGGTCTTGAAGATCTCGAATTCGTCGGCGTCGCCGGCATCGACCGTGACGTGGATCTCGCCGGCGTTGCCGGCGCAGATCTCGATGGACCCGACAGGCACGCGCACGTCGAGAAGCGGCCGTTCACCGACCTGCCACTGCTCGCTGCGGCTCATGACGCGACTCTAGAGATCGAAGCTGTGGGTCATGCGAAAGCCATGGCCCTGATCGGATTTCCGCGCCCGCTTCGACAGTGCATCGAGAACCCAACTGTTGACCGAGGCACCGGCCGTCTCGGCGGCGCTCTCGATCAGCCCTTTCAGCGATGGGGGGACGCGCAGCGTGATGCGCGCGTCGAGATCTTCGTTCGTTCCGGGCTCCGTGGAGACCGCTGCCTCGGCGATGCGCAGCGACGGGTCACCGTCGGCGAGGACGAGGTCGACCGTGCGATCGGGAAGCTGGGCACGAACTTCGCAGGCGGCCTGCTCGGCCAAGTCGAGCGCGGCCTGGCGCAGCGCCGGGCCGAGGGCGTTGACGAGGTGGTCCAGCGCCTCCTCGACGGCGACGTCGCCCCCGGCCAGCGAACCCTGGCCGGCGAGTGCCGCTTGCACGGCGTTGATGACTGGTTGAACTTGCATGGCCGTCTGAGTCTGACAGACCCGCTCAGCGAGTCGGTCGGTTGTCGCGGTCGAGGCCGCGGAGGCGCCGCAGTCGGCTGTTCTGGCGGAGGCGACGAACACGATCGTCGTGCGTGGCGGCGATGAACGCCGGGCTCCCGAAGAATGGTGACATCATCAAGTCCTTTCTATGACATCACTATGATGTCACAATGATGTCACCGTGTCAAGCGAATCTCGTCGCTCGGCAGCAGCCGAACAAGTTTGCCCAGCTCAGGGGAATACTTGGAGACGATCTCGCGGACTCGTTCGACGGCCGGCAGCGCCAACCCTTCGATCAGGCTGACGAACAGATCGTGCGCTGCGGCCCGCGGCCAGTCATCGGGCAGCAGCGCCTCGGGCAGGTCGGGGTCGGTGACGGCGAAGACGAACCAGCGGTAGGTCGCTCTGGTCCTGGCCACCAGAGCCTCCGTCGGGCCGATCTTGCCGGCCTCGAGTCGCTTCCACACCGGCCCGAAGGTGCGGATGAACTCCTGATAGGACTGGCCCAGTTCGGCCAGGTCCCACGCCGACGCCATCGCCTGCCGACCGTCGGCGGGGAGCTCGGTGCAGCGCATCACCGTGCACGACTGCGGCGGCGCGATCTGCAGGGCGATCTCCAGCTCGGCGTCCGGAGTGTGCGGCGAGACCCACAACCCGTCGTAGAGCGGGGCAAAGCCGAGCGACTGCAACCTGGCGCGCAACATCGGGCGCAGTCGCCGCTGATCTTCAGGAACCGTGAACGCGACCATCGTCCACTGGCCGTCCCAGTCGACTCGCGGTTTGGCGAACGCTCGGGTGTGGATCGGGCCATAGGGCAGCACGTGGCGGAAGCCGTCGGCGACGCGGTAGAAGGTGTTGCGCCCGTCCTTGGTGCCGACGAGCAGGCCGCGGATCGACAGCCGGCTGAGGGCGGCACGGGCCCCGGAGGTGTTGACATCGAACTCGGCAAGCAGGTCGACGAGCGCCGCCGACGGCAACGGCTCGCAGCGTCCGGACCAGTAGTCGCCGAGCAGCGCCAACAGCAGGTGCTGGGGTGGGAACCCGACCTGGAACCGGGGGATGTCGAGCTCGCCGAACTCGGTGAACCGTGCGGTCGCCTCCACTTCAGCCACTGCCGGTCGGTGTTCTCGACTCGTGCCGCGACTCATCGAGTGCAACGGTAGCCACTACGGATTGATCAAACCGTCCTGCTCGTTGATCAGGAACTTCATGCCCCGCTGCAGGAAGTCGCCGACCACGTCGGCGAATGCCTCCGGCCTGTCGCACTGGATGTCGTGGGCCGCATCGAACACGTATTGCAGCGACGAGTTGCGCAGCAAACGGCGCAGTGTTCGTCCGTTGATCGGATTGATGATCCCGTCGTCGCGGCCGAACAGGATCAGCGTGCGCGTCGGCAGCTCGGCCAGTCGAGCGCCGAGACCATCGTCGCTGCCATCACCCATCAGTCGCACCACCGTCGGCCAGACCCGCGCCATGAACTCGGGGTCTGGAGGGGCGAGGTGGGGCTCGCGCTCCGGGTGGGATCGGAAGGCGCGCGCGAACTCGTCCGGAGCCAAGCTGGCCGGGTCGACCGAGCCGTCGCGGAACTTGGCCGGCGCTTCCAGCACGAGCGACTCGACACGTTCGGGGAACAACGTCACGAAGTGCAGCGCGCACGCCCCGCCGAACGACGTGCCCATCAGGTGGAAGCGCTCGAGGTCGAGTGCGGTGGCGATCGCAGCCACTTGCCGGGCCAGACCGTCGAAGTCGGCGACGTCGCTCTGCTGCTCGCCCCAGCCCGGATATTCGACGGCGATCACCCGGAACCGCTCGGCGAGCGAGTCGAGGGCGAACGTCATCTTCAGCGGGCCGGCGCCGGGCAGGAAGATGACCGGCGGGCCGTCGCCCGCCTCGAAGCAGCGCACGCGGAATCCGGCGGCTTCGACGGCGCGTTCCGTGAACGCCGCACCGAGCGTGGTCGTGGAGGTGCTGGTCATGATGTGGCTCCCACCTCGAAGTCGGCGTGCAGCACCGGGATGATCTCCTCACCGATCAGCTTGAAGCTCGACAGCATCGCCTCGTGCGGCAGAGGGTTGATCGTGCCCATCGAGACCTCCAGGCGACCCATGCCGAGCACGTCGTGGATCTGCTCGATCCGATCGAGAACGGTTTGCGGGCTGCCATAGAGCGGCGGTGACATCACCATCGGCGGCGCCATCGACGGATCGATCTCGACGTGCTTGGGCACACCGCCGAGCGCCGCGCCGATCTGCGCCATCGTCATCATCAGGTCGGGCGTTGCCCCGGGGAACAGCCCGGCAAGCCCTTTGCCCGCGCCCATCGCGGCCATCGTTTCGTTCGCTTCTTCGTCCGTCGGAGTGACGTACATGAAGTGCCGGTACTGGAGGTTGTCGGCGGTCGGCTCCCAGCCCGCCTCTGCTGCCGCCCGCCGGTAGAGCTCGGCGTGCTCGGCGCACTTCTCGACGGACATGTACGAGAAACCGAGGTCCAGCCCGTGGCGCCCGGCGAAGATCGCCCCGTCCTTGCTGTTTCCGGAGATGAGGATGCGCGGATGCGGATCCTGAACGCGCCGCGGCCACACGGCGACGTTGCGGAAGCGGTAGTAGCGACCTTCCCAACCGAACGGCTCGGGCTCGGTGAAGCACGCCTTGAGCAGCAGGATGCCTTCCTCGTAACGCTCACGCGATTCCCACGGATTGGAGCCGTAGGTGAGGTACTCGTTCGGCGTGCCGCGCAGCATGCCGATGCGCAACCGCCCGTCGAGGAGGTTGTCGAGCATCGAATACTCCTCGGCGATGCGCACGGGGTTGTTCAGCGGGAGGTCGGTGCCGAACACGCCGATCTGTGCAGTCGGGAACTGGCGGCCGGCAACCGCAGCGAAGACGATCGGATTCGGCGTCAGCTGCTTCGGGGAGTAGTGGTGCTCGGCGAAGTTGAGCGAATCGAAGCCGGCATCGAGTGCTGCAGCGCATTCGAGGAGGCCGTGCTCGATCGTCGCGCCGACGAGGGCCGGGTCGCAGATCCGCGGCGGCGCCGGCCAGGAGTCGCCGTGGTCGGCCCCCCAGTAGTTCATCGTGTGAAAGAGCTCGAGCTTCATAGCGTCACCAGATTACACACAGTAATCGACACTGTCGATAGCAAATGTGTCAATGTTTGCTCGCGGCAGGGACCACGGCGCGCGGGTGGCGAGAGTACCGCGCCTGCGCCGAATGGTCGACAGATGTGCTGCACAGCGTCCCTGCATATGCTCTCCATCCATGCGTCTGTTCAACTTCGCCGGTCGGCTGAGCACGTTCGTGGGCGGCGAGGTCGTCGACGTCGCCAACGCCAGCGACCACCTGATCTCACCTGACCCGCAGCAGCTGTTCACCGACTGGTCGGCAGTGGTCGACTGGGGTCGCTCGGTCGGTGCCAGCGGCACCGGTGAGGTCGACTTCGCCGCGCTGCAAGCCCCCGTGCCGCGCCCGCCGCAAGTGTTCGCGATCGGACTGAACTACAAAGCACACGCCGAAGAAGGCATCTTCAGCGTGCCCGAGGAACCGACGGTCTTCACCAAATGGCCGAGCTGCATCGTCGGACCGTCCCACCGAGTCGAGCTCCCCGTCGACACCGACTGGGAAGTCGAGCTGGTCGTCGCCATCGCACGCCGCGCCGAGCACGTGTCCGCCGCGGACGCGCTGTCGTACGTCGCTGGATTCACCGTCGGGCAGGACTTGTCCGACCGCGTGTTGCAGCGCAAGGGTCCGGCACCGCAGTGGAGCCTGGGCAAGTCGCGCTACGGCTTCGGTCCGACCGGTCCCTGGCTGGTCACCCTCGACGAACTGCCCGACCCGCTCGATCTCGCCATCCAGTGCGAGGTCGCCGGGGAGACGCTGCAAGCGTCGCGCACGTCACGGATGATCTTCGACATCCCGACCTTGATCGAGTACATCACCGCCCACTGCCCGCTGCTGCCCGGCGACATCATCTTCACCGGCACACCGGAAGGTGTCGGCTACGCGCGCAAGCCGCCGCGGTTCCTTCACCCCGGCGACACGTTGAACAGCACGATCGAGGGCATCGGCACGCTGGTCACGCATTTCATTTGAGCAGCGTCTTCTGCACCTTCCCCATCGCGTTGCGCGGCAGAACGTCGACGACGTGAACCTGGCGCGGCCGCTTGTGGACGGACAACAGCGCGGCGACATGTTCGATCAGCACCGCCGGGTCGGCGCTCTCACCGACGACGAAGGCGACGATCCGCTGACCGAGGTCCGCATCGTCGACGCCGACCACGGCGGCTTCACTGACACTGGGGTGAGTGAGCAGCGCCGCCTCCACCTCGCCGGCGCCGACCTTGAAGCCACCGGTCTTGATGATGTCGACCGATTGTCGTCCCACGATCCGGTGAAAGCCATCGCTGTCGATCACCGCCGCGTCCCCGGTCTTGAACCAGTCGCCGTCGAACGAGGCGGCCGTCGCCTCCGGCCGGTTGAGGTACTCGTCGAACATCGTCGTGCCTCGGATCTGCAACTCGCCGATCGTCGACCCGTCCTGCTCGAGCACCGCACCGTCGTCGTCGACGAGCCGACTGTGAACGCCGGCAATCGGAAACCCGACCCATCCCGGCCGGCGCTCGCCATCAGCCCGAGTGGAGATGGTGATCAACGTCTCGGTCATTCCGTAGCGCTCGACCGGAGGCTGCCCGATCAGGCGGGCCATCTCCTCGAACACCGAGACAGGCAACGCCGCGCTGCCGGACACGACGAGTCGCGCCCCACTGAGGGCACGGGCCAACGCCGGCTCGGCACAGATCCGCGACCACACCGTGGGCACCCCGAAGTACATCGTGCCACCAGCGGCCGCGTAGGCCTGCGGCGTCGGCTTACCGGTGTGCACCAACCGCGAACCGACACGCAACGCGCCGAGCACGCCGAGCACCAGACCGTGGACGTGGAACAGAGGCAACCCGTGCACCAGCGTGTCGGCGGCGGACCACTGCCAGGCTGCGGCGAGACCGTCGAGGTCAGCAGCGACCGCCCGACGGGACAGCACGACGCCCTTCGGCAACCCTGTGGTGCCCGAGGTGTACATGATCAGCGCGGTCGCCTCGGGAGCGGGCTCGCGGCCTGACCAGGTCGACTCGGCCCCGAACGAGACGATCGGCAACGCCACGTCGGGCCACTCCGGATCGCCGAGCATCGCCGCCGCACCGGAGTCGCGGAGCATGTGCTCGCGCTCCATCGGCCCGGCGTCGGCGGGCATCGGCACGACCGGGACGCCGGCGACCAGTCCACCGACCACAGCGATCACGGTGTCGAGCCTCGGCGTGGCTTTCACGGCCACCGCGGGCATGCCCTGCACCTGCTCGGCCACGCCGGCGGCGCGCCGCGCCAGCTGCGCCCACGACACCGACTCGCCGGCGACGTTGACCGCGCCGTCACCGTCGCCGTGTTGACCGGCCAGGGACGGAAGCAGCACGTCGCTCACGGCTGGCCCACGCGCACGATCACCTTGCCGTACAGATCGGGTTGCTGGGCGCGCTCGAAGGCGGCGTGCAGTTGATCAAGCGGGTACACCGAGTCGATGATCGGATGGATCCGCATCGCCTCCATGAAGCGCAGCAGCTGTTCGGTCTCGACGCGGCTGGCGCCGCTGACACCGATGATCGAGATCTGCTTGAAGAACACTCGCGACAGCTCCGCGCTCGGGTCGGCGCCCGTCGTCGCACCGGAGACGACGACTCGGCCGCCGGGCCGCACACAGCGCAAGCTGTGCCGCCACGTCGCCTCGCCGACGGTCTCGATGACCAAGTCGACGGGATCCGAGACGCGACCGCCGGTCTCGATCGCCTCGTGGGCGCCGGACTCGAGCGCCCGCTTGCGCTTGTCGGGTGAGCGGCTGGTGACGATGACGTGCAGACCGGCAGCGCGGGCCAACACGACGGCGGCGGTGGCGACGCCTCCGCCCGCGCCTTGGATCAGCACCCGCTCGCCGGGCTCGGCTCGTCCCCGGGTGAACAGCATCCGGAACGCTGTGGTCCAGGCGACCGTGATGCAGCCGGCTTCCTCCATCGACAGGTAGTCAGGTTTGGGCAGCAGGTTGCGCCGCGGCACGATCGTGCATTCGGCAAAGGCTCCCGGGAAGCGCTCCGACACCAACGCCCGACCGGGGTCCATCGACTCGTCGCCGTGACCGAGATCGGGGTTGCCGAACGATCCGGAGACGACGATCTCGCGGCCGTCCTCGTCCCATCCGGCGATGTCGCAGCCGAGCACCATCGGGAACTGGTCGGCGCGGACCCCGACCCCGCGTAGGGACCAGAGGTCGTGCATGTTGATCGATGTCGCCCCGACGCGCACGATCGCGTGGTCGGCGGGAGCGATCGGCGCGGGCCAGTCGTCGCGCAGCTCGAGCATCGACAACGGGTCGGCTTCGTTGACACCCTGAGCAACCGCGGCCCTCATGCTTCCCCTTTCAGATCGGTCGATTCACCGTAGCTCTGGGAGACTCTGCGGCCATGTTCGACAACCCGTGGGATCCCCGACGCCGCGACGACCTCACCGAGAACGAGCGCGTCGTCATGCACTTCACCAACAACTGCCTCCACGGTGACGACATGTCACTCGTCGATCGATACGTCTCGGAGGACTACACACAACACACGCCGGGGATCGGACAAGGCCGCGACGGACTGCGTGCGTACCTTCGCGAGGTGGCGTGGAAGCGACCGGGACGGCGCGAGTGGCGGCCCATCCACCTGTTCGCAGCCGGCGACTTCGTCATCCTCCACAAGCTGCTCACTGCCGTCGTGATCGCCGACTTCTTCCGCTTCGACGACAAGGGAATGCTCGCAGAGCACTGGGACGTGGTGCAGCCGCTGCCCGAGCCCGACTACGACCCGTTGCGACCGTCGAGCGAGAACCTCGACCGGTTCCGAGCCTTGTTCGGCATCAGCGACTGAGCATCGCGCCGTTCGCTACAGCCTCTCCGCGACATCCAGCTGGTGATCGAACTTGATAGCCGGCACGACTTCGCCGTTCGGGAACTGATGCTCGTATCTGACCTTCTCGACGAATCCTGCGTGTCGCAGTACAGATTGCATCACGCTGTTGGTCTCTGCGGTCGACGCCGTCACGGAGGTGTATTCAGCGTTGCGCATCAGTCGTACGAGCGCGGTCAAGGCGTCGCTTGCATAGCCGCGGCCTCGATTGTCGACACCGATCCACAGGCCAAGGTCCGCTTCGCCCTTGTCGGCTGACGTGAGGCTGATCGCTCCGACGATTGCGCCCGTTCGACGCTCGCAGATTGCATAGGTCGTGGCGAGCGCACCACTTTCGACGGCGCGGATGAAGTCGCCCCGAACGTTCGGAGCCCAACGGTTCTCGGCGACAACGTCGGCGTCGATGGTCGCGGCGAAGGCCGGTGCGTCTCGCCGACCCATGAGACGAAGATGGGTCAGCTCGCCCTCGACAACCGGTCGCCGACGCCGACGCGATTGCACTGAGTCCTGGACGATGGATATGCCTACAGCGAAGGCGATGACGAGCAGCACGGGAAGGATCGGGCCAGCTTCTCGACCAAAAAGA
>DATBKA010000005.1:0-1930 GCA_036556105.1 Ilumatobacteraceae bacterium
GGATTCGGCTCGGCGGACACGACCGCGATCGAGACGGCGCTGCGACGCGAAGATGTCGGCCCCGATGTCGCCGACGTGTCGTACCTCGCCTTTGACCCGTCGACCTACCTCGGCCGTGGCACGGCCCCGGCGGTCTTCGGATTCGCCAACGCCGTCGATACGACGCTCCCTGTCCTCTCCGGTCGTAGGGCGCGCACTGCCGGCGAGGCTGTCCTCGGCAGCGAGACGGCGGCCACCCTGCACCTCGGCATCGGCGACCGCTTGACAGCGCGGTCCGACACGTTCGGCGAGGTTCCGATCGAGATCGTCGGGATCGCCGTCCTCCCTTCGGCCGGTGCCTTCGTCGCCGAACGAACCGGGCTCGGCACCGGTGCCTTCATCCTCACCGACCTGCAGCCCGGCGGATTGGCAGCGTTCGTCGGGCTGACGTTGGCCGACGGCGTCGACCCCAAGGCGTTCGTTGCCAAGGTCGGCGACTTCTCGGCGTGGGACACGCTCGGGCCGCCAATCATCCACGCGTCGCCGGTACGTCCGCCGAAGATCGTCAACGTGAGCGACATCCGTTCCGCGCCGCTGATCCTCGGTGGTGTGCTCGTCATCTGTCTCGCCCTCGGCCTGTCACTGTCGATCGCCACATCGGTCCGCGACCGCCGTCGCGATTTGGCGATCCTCAGAGTCCTCGGCTTCAACGACCGTGACCTGCGGTCGTCGGTCCGGTGGCAGGCGGCGACGATCATCGTCTGCGGCCTGGTGGTCGGTCTACCGCTTGGCGCTGTGGCCGGGCGGTGGGCGTGGCGACATTTCGCACGTCAACTTGGTGTCGCTCCGACGGGACACGTGCCGATCGCGTGGCTGTGTGCGTACGTCGCGGTGACCGTCGCCTTGGCGTTGGCGGCAACGATCCCACCAGCGCGCACCGCGTCGCGTTCGACGGTTACCGACGTCCTGCGCGCGTCGTAGCCAGCCGCAATAGTCTGCGCGCGTGCCGATCGAGCAGCCACGGGCCGTTCGGGAAACGCGGGTCGCCGCGGGACGGGCGCGGCTGTACGTGCGTGATGTCGGTGAAGGGTGGCCGATCATCGTCATCCACGGCGGACCGGACTTCGATCACTCGTATTTCCTGCCCGACCTCGATCTGCTTGCCGATTCGTACCGGCTCATCTACTACGACCAGCGCGGGCGCGGCCGGTCGTCCGCCGGCGTCCATCCCGAAGACGTCACCATCGAATCAGAAGCAGGAGATCTCGACTTGGTGCGTGAGGCGGCAGGGCTGGAAACGGTGGTGCTGCTGGGTCACTCGTGGGGTGGGTTGCTGGCGATGGAGTATGCGGTCCGCCACCCGGATCATGTCTCGCACCTGGTCTTGATGAACACCGGGCCTGCGTCGCATGCCCGTGCCGTGTCGCTCCGCAGGGAGCTGGCGCGGAGGAAGTCGCCCGAGGAGGCCGCGACGATGGCCGCCATCGCCTCGACCGATGTGTACAAAGCTGGCGATCTCGGCGCAGATGCTGCGTACTACCGCATCCACTTCGGTACGACGCTGAGGCGTCCAGATCTCCTGCAGCGGCTGCTCGACCACTTGCGACGAGGTTCGACTCCGGACGGGATCATCCTCGCCCGGCAGATCGAGGAGCACCTCTACGAGCAGACCTGGTCGGTCACGGGCTACGACCTCACGCCGCAGCTCCAGCAGCTCGTCATGCCGACGCTCCTGATCCACGGCGACGACGACTTCGTCCCCATCGACGTCGCCCGCGACATTGCCAACACGATCCCGGATTCACGCCTCGTCGTGCTCGATGGGTGCGGGCATTTCTCCTACATGGAACAACCCGACCGAGTTCGCGCCTGCCTCGACGAGTTCATCACGCACTGAGCTCGGGGGTCGGCGCTACATCCCCCGTGAATCCAGCCGCGCCCGGAACTCTTG
>DATBKA010000006.1:0-3464 GCA_036556105.1 Ilumatobacteraceae bacterium
CCAAGCTCTTCGCCTCCGAGGCCGCAGTGGCCACGACGAGTCAGGCCCTGCAGGTGCTCGGCGGGCACGGCTATGTGGAGGACCACCCCGTCGAGAAGTGGTTCCGGGATGCTCGGCTCGAGACCATCGAAGAAGGCACCAGCGAGATCCAACGAGTCATCATCGCCCGGGCGCTGCTCGACTCGACTACCCCGCTGTTCTGATACGAGGGAGTGGCAGTGACGAAGACAACCGGCACGGTGGACATCGCCGAGCAACTGTGCAAAGGATGCGATCTGTGCGTCGACGTGTGCCCTGAGCACGTGCTCGCCATGACCGACCGCTTGAACACCAAAGGTTGGCTGGTCGTCGCGCTCGTCGCCGACGGATGCACCGGTTGCACCCTGTGCGCCGACGTGTGCCCCGACGGGGTCTTCACGGTCTACCGCGAAGAGCGCCAGCCGACCGGAGCCAGGCGATGACGGCGACGAGGAGGTTCGCCAGCGGCAACGAAGCAGTCATCGACGCCGCCCTCGCCGCCGGCTGTCACTTCTTCGCCGGGTACCCCGTGACTCCGGCAACGGAGATTCTGGAGGCTGCCGCCGACAAGTTCCCGGCGCACGGTCGCATCGTCGTGCCGACCGAGGGTGAGGTGGCCGCGATCCACATGGTCGCCGGAGCCAGCCTCGCCGGGTTCCGGGCGATGACCGCCACGGCGCCACTCGGGCTGAGCCTGATGTCGGAAGCGTTGTCGTTCTTCTCCGGGATGACCGAGCTCCCGGGCGTGGTGGTCGTGCAGCAACGCTGGGGTCCCGGTGACGGCAGCCTCGGGCCCGGCCAGGACGGCTACGACCAGGCCACGCGAGGGTGTGGCCACGGCGACTTCAAGATGATCGTGCTCGCTCCGAAGACGGTGCAGGAGCTCGTCGATCTGACGATCGAGGCATTCGACCTCGCCGAGCGCTACCACTTGTTCGTCCTCGTGATGGGCGACCAGCTCTTGGCGATCGCCAGTGAGCAGTACAGCGTGCCCGAGCCGGCGGAGCGCGCCCCACGCCAGGTCGACTTCGGCAACGACACCGGATTGGTGCTGCCGGAGCTCGTTGCCGTCGACGAGACCGCCGGCGACTTCGCCGCTCTCGAGCGAGTCGGTCGTCGCTGGGAGCAGAAGTACGCCGAGATCGAACGCGACGTGCCGCGAGCTGAGCACAACGGCGACGAGGGTGACGTCGATCTGACGATCGTGGCCTATGGATCGCTGGCGCGGATCGCCGAGCACTCGCTGCCCATCTTGCGCGACCACGACATGCGTGTGTCGTTGGTCCGGCCGATCACGCTCTGGCCGTTTCCCGACACGGCAGTGCGAGCCGCGTGCTCAGCAGCGCGCACCATCATCGTCGGTGAGCTGAGCCTCGGCCAGATGATCCACGACGTGACCGCAGCGATCGAGCGCAAGCCGGATGGTTTGGTCAACTGGCTCGGTGGACGGGCGCCATCGACCGACGAGTTCGCTGAGCGTGTGCTGGAAGCACATTCGGCTCTGGCCGGAGGGAGCGTGCGATGAAGGTCGTTGCCGAACCGAGCGCGGAGGCGCTGGCTCCTCATGGTTTCGATTTCTGTCCGGGCTGCGGATATGGCTCGGTGCTGCTGGCACTCACCGATGTCGTCGCCTCGCTCGAACGCAAGCCGGTGTTCATGGTCGACATCGGTTGTGTCGACTTCATGACCGCGCACATGCCCGGCGACGTGCTGATGGGGCCTCATGGTCGAACGAGCGTGTTGGCCAGCGGCTACAAGCGGATGCGGCCCGATCGTCTGGTGTGCGCGATCCAAGGCGACGGTGGGTTCATGGGTCTCGGTGCGACGGAGTCGCTGCACACCGCGGCGCGCGGTGAGCCGATCACGATCATCGTGTTGAACAACGGCGTGCTCGCCGACACCGGCGGCCAGTTGGCAGCGACCACTCTCTCCGGTAAGGCGACCAGCACCACGCCGGCGGGCCGCGCCTCGCAACACGGCGCTCCCGTGCCGTTTCTGGAGATGCTGGCGATGCTCGGCGGAGTCGCCTACGCCGAGCGCGTCGCGATCGACTCGGCGCTCGGCATTCGGCGCATGCGGCGGGCAATCGGCAAGGCCTTCGCTGTGCAGGGATCCGGCGCCGGGCTGACCATCGTCGAGGTGCTCAGCCCGTGCCCGACGCACTGGCGCATGGACACGGTGCAAGCGTGGGAGTACATCCGCGAGTCGGTGAGCACCGTCTACCCGACCGGAGTGCTGGTCGACAGGTCCGGAGCCCCGGAATGAGCGAGCGGGTGCTGTCGATCGTGCTGACCGGGCGCGGCGGGCAAGGCGTGAAGCTCAGCTCGGAGCTGCTCGCCTGGTCGGCCTCCGCGGAGGGCTTCAATCCGATCCAGTACAGCGTGTACGGGGCGCTGATCCGAGGCGGCGAGATCGCCTGCTCACTCGCCGCGTCGCGCCACGACCCGGGCGTCCCGCTGCGCAACCACTACGAGTTGATGTGTGCGATGCACAACGACTGGTTCGATCGGTACTACCCGCTGATCGTGCCCGGTGGGCTGTTCGCTTTCGATGTGGCCAACATCGACGCGTCGGCCCTGACGCGCAGCGACATCGAACACCTTGCCGTCCCCGTCGCCGAGATGGCCAAGGCGGCCGGTGACCCACGCTCGGGGAACATGGTGGTCGCCGGTGTCGTGGCTCGGCTCACCGGTCTGGCCTCGCCAGACTCGCTCACCAAGGGCATGTCCGAAGTGGTGCCGCCACATCGCGCCGATCGAATCGCCCGCAACCTGGTCGCCGTCGATGCCGGCTACTCGTGGGTCGACACCAACGCCTCGCGTGCGTTCGACGCGCACCACTTGTCGTGAGCCCGCCGCTCGCGACCCAGCGGTCGCTCGTCGACTACTTGTGGCATTGGGAGCAGTCGTCGCCCGATCGGCTGTTCGTTGAAGACGATGCGGAAACCGCGCTGACCTACCGGGATGCTGCGCAGGCAATCCGGGCGACGGTCGCCGAGCTCCACCGACGCGCGGTCAGGCCCGGAGACCGCGTCGCAGTGCTCGCCGAGAACAGCGCGTGGTGGATCATCGCCTTCCTCGCCACGCTCGCCGCTCGAGCGATCGCCGTTCCGATGGCCACGCGGCTGACGTCAGCCGAACTCGAGGCGATGCTCACCGATGCTCAGCCGGCAGTCGTCGCCACCGACGCGTCACTGCTCGGGCTCCTCGGCGAGGCATGGCTCGATCGTGTGCTGATGCCGTGTCCGGAAGGCGAAGCCTCGGCGGCCGATCGGGCTTCGACCGTCGACAGCGATTGCCCGGCGTGCCTCACGTACACATCAGGGACGACGAGCCGGCCGAAAGGGGTGCTGCTCAGCAGCGGCTCTCTTACCGCATCGTCGGAGACGTACGCGGCGCTGTTCCACTCGACGCCGGCCATGCACACGATCGTCGCCGTGCCGCTGT
>DATBKA010000007.1:0-1779 GCA_036556105.1 Ilumatobacteraceae bacterium
GCATCGAGGTCACCAGTCGCGACGAGGTCGACTCGATCGCCAAGCGCGGCCAGGAGGAGGGCTGCCTGGCCTGGCCGCCCACCGACATGCCGCCGCCCATCGGTTACATCTGCGCGCTCACCGACCCGGACGGGAACATGATCGAGTTCTCGTACGACCAAGGCGTGTACGCGACCGTTCAGGAGGTCTGGGGCAACGGCTCATGAGCCCAGGCGCTCAGCCAGCCGCCGACGTGTGCCGCGGCTACCTCGAGGCGTTCTCCACGGGCGAGCCGGAGGTGGTCGCATCGTTCGTCACCGACGACTTCGTCAACGAGCACACGGCGGCGATCGGCGGCGGGTGCGTCGGCATCGACGAGTACCGCAAGCGTCTGCCCGGGTTCCTCGCCTCGATGCCGGGCCTGCGCTACGACATCGAAGACATCCTCGCCGACGGCGATCGGGCTTGCGCCGCGTACACGCTGCGCACGACCGTCAACGACAAGCCGATCGCGGTGCGCGGTGTGATGCGCTTCTTCCTGCGCGACGGCAAGATCGCCCATCGCATCGACTACTGGGACAGCCTCGTGTTCCAGCGCCAAGCAGGTCTGGCCTGAGACATGCAGTATCGACAACTCGGTAACACGGGCATCGAGGTCAGCACACTCGGCCTGGGCACGATGATGTTCGGGCGGTGGGGCAACCCCGACGAGGCCGAGTGCCGGCGGATGGTCGACCGCGCCCTCGAGGCGGGGATCACGCTCTTCGACACTGCCGACATCTACGACTTCGGAACATCGGAGGAGTATCTCGGGCGTGCCCTCGAAGGGCGTCGGGATCGCGTCGTGCTGGCCACGAAGGTCGGCAACGCGATGAGCGAGGACCCGCAGGAGCGGGGGCTGTCGCGGCGCTGGATCATCCAGTCCTGCGAATCCAGCCTGCGCAGGCTGCGCACCGATCATCTCGACCTGTACCAGATGCACCGTCCTGACCCGCACACGCCGATCGACGAGAGCCTGCAGGCGTTCGAGGAGCTCGTGCAGGCCGGCAAGGTGCGGGCGATCGGTACGTCGACGTTCTCGGTCGCCGAGCTCGAGGAGGCTCGCACCCGAGCCGAGTCACTCGGTGTCACCGTGCCACGCAGCGAGCAGCCGCCGTACTCGGCACTCGTGCGCAACGCCGAGAACGAGGTCTTGCCGTGGTGCCGGCGCCACGACGTCGGTGTGGTGGTGTGGGCGCCGCTGAACGGCGGGTGGCTGACGGGCAAGTACCAGAACGACGACGCTGTCGACACGTCGGCCCGTGCCGCTCGTGAGCCCGAGCACTTCGACCATCGCGACGCGGCGATGCGTCAGACCAAGCGCGCGCTCGTCGCCGAGCTGGCCAACATCGCCACCGACCACGGCCTGACGCTGATCGACCTCGCCCTCGGGTTCGTCCTCGCCAACCCGGCGGTCACCTCGGCGTTGATCGGTCCGCGGCGGCCGGAACAACTCGACTCCTTGCTCGTCGCCGCCGATGTCGCTCTGCCACCGAACGTGCTGACCGCGATCGATCGTGTCGTTGCCCCTGGGCGGACGGTGAACCCGGTCGACGACGGCTGATCGGGATGACACGGTTCGCCGTTGCTGTCATCCTCGCACTCGTGCTGGCCGGCGCTGCATGCGACACGATTGAACCGAGTGGCGCGGCGCCGACCGAGCCTCCTTCGAACGGCACGCCCGCCCCGGTCGCGACCACCACCGCCGCGATCACGTCGACGATGCCGGCGTTCGAACCCGGTGCGACCGTGCCCGACGCG
>DATBKA010000008.1:0-4549 GCA_036556105.1 Ilumatobacteraceae bacterium
TGGTGGAGCACGGTTCCGGCAATCCTGAAAGGGTGGCTCGAACGAGTGTTGGTGCCTGATGTCGGGTTCGTGTTCGACACCGAGCACCGGGTTCGGCCGGGCCTGATGCACGTGCGCAACATCATCGGCATCTCGACGTACGGCGCCTCGTGGCCGTACGTCAAGGCGATCAACGACAACGGGCGACGCACCCTGCTGCGCGCTCTACGCCTCAACACCGCGCTGAGGACGCGGCGGACCTGGCTGGCCCTCTACAGGATTGATCGCACGACCACCGAGCAGCGCGCCGCGTTCCTCGACCGGGTCGAACGAACGCTGCGGTCGTTGTGAAGGTCCATCTCGTCTACTGCCATCCCGATCCCGACTCGTTCACGCGTGTCGTCCGCGATCGTGCCGTCGGCGCGCTGCACGACGCCGGCCACGACGTGCGCGTCGCCGACCTCTACGCCGACGACTTCGACCCGCAGATGTCGTCCGCCGAGGTCGCGCAGTACCTCGACCCGCCCGACGGCAAGGTTGGGGTCGCCAGTTACTGCGCCGATCTCGCCTGGTGTGAAGTGTTGGTGTTCATCTACCCGACGTGGTGGAGCGCCCAGCCGGCCATGCTCACCGGTTGGTTCGATCGGGTTCTCATTCGCGGCGTCGCTTGGGAGCTACCGCCGGGAGCGACGCGCATCAGCGGCCGGCTCGGCAACGTCCGCCACGTGGTGGCGATCACGACGCACGGGTCGTCGCGGTTCATCAACGTGCTCGAAGGGGAGACCGGTCGCCGGGTGATCGGTCGGGCAGTCCGCGTGCTGTGCCATCCGCTGGCGCGGACGCGATGGTTGTCGTTGTACGGCATCGACCGATCGACACCGGCTCGGCGAGAGAAGTTCCTCGCCCGAGTCGAGCGACGGATGCATCGACTGTGACGGGGGCTCTCGTGAGGACATGAACCTGCAGTCGATTCATGTCCTCACAAGAGTCGACGACAAACGCTCGAAAACCGTGATCACCTCGACATGAGGTGTCTGCGGGAACAGGTCGTAGACCGTCGAGCGAACGTGCGCGTAGCCGGCGTCGCGAAGCAGGCCAGCATCCCGAGCTAACGACACCGGATCGCAGCTCACCAGCACCACGCGCGCCGCGTTCGTCGCCGCCAGAGTGGCCACCGCGTTCCGCCCGAGGCCGGTCCGCGAGGGGTCGGCGATCACCACGTCTGCGTTCACCGGAGACCACCGCTCGACGGTCGAGCAGACGATCTCGGCGTGCCGGTCGCCGAGGTTGGCTGCCGCGTCCGCACACGCCGCAGCGGAGCTCTCGACCACCGTGATCCGTCGCGCCTCGACCGCCGCAGCGAGCAACCCCACGCCGCCATAGGCATCGACACACGACTCGATCGCTCCAAGGTCGCCGCACGCGTCACGCACACCCGCGACGAGCAGTTCGGCGGCGTGCGGACCGGACTGGAAGAACGAGGGTGCGCTGACGCGCAGCACGTTGCCACCGATCGTCTCGTGCACGACCGCCGCCGGCCCGACAGCAACGTCACCGGGAACGTCGACCAGCTCGACATCGCCGTCCGCGACCCACACCGACCGCTCGCCGGACGCTGCTCCGACACGGAGGCTGACCTCACCTTCACCTCGAACCTGCAGTCGTCGCAGGAGGTCTTCGAGCAGCGGGTGACTGACAGGGCACCCGTCGAGCTCGATCACCTCATGCGAGTGGTGGCCGCGCAGGCCGAGCCGTGAACCGCGGCTCGTGGCCACCCGCAGCGTCGTCCGATACGCCCAAGGCGGCACCGAGGCTCCCAGCACAACTCGCGGATCGGCGATCTTGCCCGTCCGCCGCAACGCTTCGGTGACGACGGCCGCCTTGAGGTCGAGCTGCGCAGGTGCGGACACGTGCTGCCACGGGCAGCCGCCGCAACCCGCGGCGTGGGCAGGACACGGTGGCTCGACCCTGAACACCGACGGCTCGATGATCTCGACGACCTCAGCCTTGAGGAAGTCCTTCTTGGTCTGGGTGATCTCGACCGTCACGGTCTCGTCCGGCAGGGCACCGCGGACGAACATCACCCGCCCGTCAGCGGCGTGAGCGATCGCATCGCCGCCAGCAGCCATCTTCTCGGCGCGAACGACGACGGACATCATCTCGACACTACGTCCGGCGGTGCGGAACGGGCATCGCCGGTGTCAGCGCTCGCGCCGTCAAAGCCGGTACCCTCGACAACGATGCGCCCGATCGAGATCGCTCCGAGTGTGCTCTCCGCGGACTTCGCGCGGTTGGGCGACGAGGTCGAAGCGCTCGAGGCCGCGGGAGTCGATCGCATCCAGTGGGACGTGATGGATGGCCAGTTCGTGCCCAACTTGACGTTCGGGCCCGACGTGATCGCCGCGGCGCGCAAGCACACGTCGTTGCCGTTCGAGGCCCATCTGATGGTGTACACGCCGGACGTGATGGCTGCCGAGTACGTCCACGCCGGATGCCAGCGGCTGATCGTCCACGCCGAAGCGTGCACGCATCTCCATCGAACGCTCGCCAACATCGCCTCGCTCGGTGCGACGGCAGGCGTCGCCATCAACCCAGCCACCCCGGCGTCGGCGGTCGCCCACGTGCTCGACCTCGTCGACCTCGTCCTGGTGATGACCGTCAACCCCGGCTTCGGCGGGCAGAGATACATCGCCACGATGGAACCGAAGATCAGAGAAGTCGCCGCCATGCTCGCTGCCGCGGGCCGCAGCGACGCGGTCGACCTCGAAGTCGACGGCGGCATCGCCCCCGACACCGTGGCCGGCGCCGCGTCAGCTGGTGCGAACGTGCTCGTCGCCGGCAGCGCGCTGTACCGCGATGCGCTGGGTCTCGAGCATGCGGTGAGCGACCTGCGCGCCCGCGCTACGGCCGCTCGCCCATCGCGCTGACAGCCGGCGGTGACCCGACGCCGGCGGCGTCGTCCTCGAGGTGTTGCCGATCGCGCGGCGCCTCGTACAGAGGTGGCAGGTCGTCATCGTCGGCGGCCGAGACGCGCAGCGCGCGGACCATGGCGAAGATCAGCAACTTGATCGCCGTGAGACACACCAGCACGCCGATCGCGATCCCAAGCGGCTTCAAGACGGCGCGCAGCAGCGTGCGCTTGGCGGTCTTCAGCGGCGCCAGCACTCCGGTGTCGACGGTGGTGCCGTCGACGTGCAAGGTCTTGACGCCGTCCTCGATCCTCGGGCAGGCGACGTCGGTGTCGTTGATGCCGATGACCGCGTCGCCACCGAACAGCGGCGCCTCGAGGCGGACCTTGGAGCGCAGCACTCCCGTCAATGGGTCCGGCGCGACGCCGACGAGATAGCGCTGACCCGATCGTAGGAATCGGATGTCGTCGTCGTAGCGAACATCGACCATCGTTCCGACGGCGTATCCGTCGAGCGACCCGGCGCGGATCTGCTCGACGGCGTAGCGCGCCGTGGTCGCGTCCTCAGCGACGATGACGGCGACGAAGACCGCTGTTGGGGCGGGCGGCGCGTTGCAGCCCGCCGGCACCACCACCAAGGGTGCCGTCGCCGGTCGTGGGTCGAGGATCGGCGGCGGGATTTGCATCAATGCCGGATCGAAGGCTGGCACCGTGGACGCCACCGTCGTGGTGGTTGAAGCCGGATCCGCGGGCGGGACCGTCGTCGACTCGGGCGGCGCCGCGGCAGCCGCGCCCGGTGCGAACGCCGCGGCCAACGCCAGCCCAGAGAGCAGCACCCGCAGCGGTCGCACGATGCCACGCTATTGCACGGCTTCCCGGCGATACTGGGCAGGTGGGCTTCAACCCGTACCGCAAGTTCGTCGCCAAGCGAGCCGACTTCGTGTTCGTCGTCGCTGCCGTCGTCGCTGTGGCGGGCCTGCTGGCCTGGGCATTCCTGGGCTGATCATGGGGCTCTGGGACGGCGGGTTCGGAGAAGTCGAACTGCGGCGAGTGCAGCCCTACGAAGCCACCAAGTCCTACATCTGCCCGGGCTGCCATCGCGAGATCAGACCCGGTACCGGGCACTACGTGGCCGTGCCCGCCGACGCGCCCGAACTGCGCCGCCACTGGCACAAGGCGTGCTGGGACCGCCGTCCCTCAGCGACGCCAAGCACGCGGCGGCGCTCGTTGCGCTGACGAGAACGCATCGGGCACTTCAGAACGCGGCGTGGAAGACCTCGACGCGAACCCCGGTCACCGCGGCGACGTCGAAGCGAACCGATCCGTGGAGATCGTGAGCAGCGAGCCATTCGGCGGCGAGCACACGGAGGCGGCGCTGCTTGGTCGCGCCGACAGCGGCGCCGGGTGGGCCGTAGCGATCCGATGCCCGCGTCTTGATCTCGCAGAACACGATCACCGACGCACGCTGTGCCACGAGGTCGATCTCACCCGTCGGTGATCGCCAGTTCCGATCGAGGATGTCGTACCCACGCGCCGCGTACCAACGGGCGACGAGGTCTTCGCCCCACCGGCCGCGGGCGACGTTGGCAACCGACGGCGTTACAGCTCGGCCGGCGGAAGCTCCTCGACGTTGACGTCCTTGAACGTCAGCACGCGCACGTT
>DATBKA010000009.1:0-6056 GCA_036556105.1 Ilumatobacteraceae bacterium
GCGGTCTGGTGCCAGCCCATGCAGGTGCAGCGGGGGAGGAATGAGGCTCGCGGCCGTGGCGACGACGGCGAACGAGATCAGCGCTTCGCTCCGATCCGTGGCGTACACACCGTGGGCGATGTATGCGGGCTCGCAGTCGAAGCGGACGGTGTCGCCGTGATGGAGCAGCGGCCGCAGTTGCTTGTGGAGCGAGATGATCGAGCCGAGGTCGTCGAGCGCGTTGTCGTCGATCTTGAGCAGGTTCCACTCCACGCCAAGGTGCCCGAACATGGCCGTTGCCGCCCGAAAGGCGAGGTCGTGGCGGCGACCGGTGGTGTGGGCGCGTTCCGGGCCGATGTGGGCGCCCATCAGCTCCGGTGGGATCAGCATCGACGCGCCGCGCTGGATCGTCTGCCGTTCGAGTGCGTCGTTGCAATCACTCGTCCACACTCGGTCGGTGCGCCGCAGGATCTCGTGATCGATGCGCGCCCCGCCCGACGAGCACGACTCGATCTCGACGCCCGGATGCAACGTGCGCAGCTCGTCGAACAACCGGTAGACGGCGAGGGTCTGCTGGTGGGTGCCGGCTGCACCGTCGGCACCCGATCCACCGATGTGGTCGCGGTTCATGTCCCACTTCAGGTAGGCGATGTTGTGGTTGCGGAGCAGCGCATCGAGCTGATCGAGGACGTGGCGGTAGGCATCGGGCTGCCCGAGGTCGAGCACGAGTTGGTTGCGGGCCAGCACGGGCGTGTAGCCGTCGGTGGTCAATGCCCATTCGGGATGGGCGCGGTAGGTGTCGCTGTCGGGGTTGACCATCTCCGGCTCGACCCAGATGCCGAACTCCATCCCCAGCGCATTGACGTGTTCGATGAGCGGGGCAAGCCCTTGCGGATGGGCGTCGGCGGACACGACCCAGTCGCCGAGACCGCTGGTGTCGTCGCGCCGCGAACCGAACCAGCCGTCGTCGAGCACGAACCGCTCGATCCCGACCTGGGACGCACGGTCGGCGAGCGCCTTCAACGTGTCGAGATCGTGGTTGAAGTAGACGGCCTCCCACGTGTTCAGCAGAACGGGGCGCGCTGTCTGGGGATGTGTCGATCGGCTGCGCAGGTGGCGATGGAACTGCTGCGTCGCCGCGGTGAGGCCGCAGTCGCTGTGCACGGCGATGACATCGGGCGAGCGATATCGCTGGCCCGGTTCGAGACGCACCTCGCCGGGGTGCAACAGCTCACCGAGCTGCAGGTAGCGACGACCATCCGGCAGTCGCTCGGCGAACAGGCGATGGTTCCCACTCCATGCCAGGTGGGCGCCCCACACCGACCCGTTCCACTCTCCGAACGCCGGTGTGCCGGCGAAGATCAGCGGGGGGTGCTCGTGCGAGGTGCGACCGCGCCGGTTCTCGGCGCACCGCGCGCCGGACGGCCACTCGATCCGGACCGGGTGCAGTTCACGTGACCACCGCCCGGTGAACGATCCGAGCTCGCTCGCCAGTTGAGGCAGGGGCAACGTGATGCTCAGCTCATCGAGGAAGTACGCGGTGTCGCCGTCGTTGGTCAGGACGGCGTGGACGACGAGGGCGTGGTCGAGCTCGATCGTGATGTCCAACTGCAGGCCGGCGACCGAGTCGCGGGCAACTGTCGTCAGCGCGTTGCCGTCACGCCGATGGGAGATGGTGGCGAACCGTGGTGCCCAATCCCGCCCATCGGGCCGGTGGCCGAGCAGGCCCGGATGACCGGCGAAGCCTGACGCGTGCTCGGGGACCACGGCCAGCGGAGCGACGACGTCGGGGGAGCCCGTCACCAGCGGTCGGGCCGGTTCGAGTTCGGCGCCCTCCGTGCCGAGCGGACTGCCCCAATACACGATCGTCGGCGGGCCGGCGGAGACGTCGACGACGACATCGCTGGCCCGGCCACGAAGGTGGATCACGTCAGCCCTTGTTGGCGCCGAGCGTGAGCCCTGAGATGAAGTGCTTCTGCAATGCCATGTACACGATCACGGTCGGCAGAGCGATGATGATCGACGCCGCGGCGATGAGGTTGAAGTCCGACGTGTACTGACCGTTGAGCACTTGGATCGATGAGGTGATCGGTTGCTGTGGCCCTTGGCTGATCAGCGTCGCCCCCCAGAAGAAGTCGTTGTACAGCCACGTGAACTCGAGCGTGCCCAGCGCGGCGAGCGCCGGCCTCGTGAGCGGCAGGATCACTTGGAAGAACTGCCGCAGCATCCCGGCACCGTCGATCGCCGCTGCCTCACCGATCTCCTTCGGGATCGTCTTCATGTAGTTGGCGAGGACGAAGGTGCAGAACCCGACTTGAAAAGCGACGTGGACGAAGATGATCGCCAGTTTCGTGTTGAGCAGGTTTCCGGTGTTCGTGTCGGACAGCAGGTCGGGCCACGGCATGCGCTTGAACATCTGGAACAGCGGTTGGAACAGCACCTGTTGCGGCATCAGGTTGCCTGCGGTGAACAGCACCAGGAAGGCGACGTTGAACCGCCAACTGAACCGCGCGCAGGCGAAGGCGACGGCGCTCGACAACAGCAGGATGAAGAACAAAGACGGGATGACGATGAACGCGGTGTTGCCGAACTTCTGCGTCATGTGGCCGACTGACCAGGCTTCGCGGTAGTTCTGCAGCGTCAGCGCCGATGCCTTGCCGAACACACCATTGACTTGCGTGTCGCGCTCGTAGAAGCGGAACGAGTTGTACAGCGCGGTACCGATCGGGATCAGCCACAGCAGCGCCATTGCGATGAGGAACGCGTGCAACAGGACGCGCGGCGGTGTGAGTCGTCGCCGGTGACTGGTGACGACGTTGATGTCGGTCCGGCGCTCGATCGGCGCCGCTGGTGCCGCGATCACAACGGTCATTCCGTTGTCTCCCGGAAGTGGTGGGCGACGTACCAGATGATGAAGCCGAGGCACATCAACAGCAGGAGCACTCCATAGGCAGAGCCGAACCCAACTCGGCCGGCACCCTCGCCGAGCAGGCTGCGCGTCACGAGGGTGCCCATCACGCTGGTGCCGCGTGGCTCGTTGAGTGCGGCAATGATGTCGTAGGCGCGGAGGGCCTCGATGACGGTGATGACGACCACCACCACGTTGATCGGCTTCAGCGACGGCAACACGACGGCGCGGAAGGCCTGCCATTCGCTGCAGCCGTCGATGGCCGCTGCCTCGCGCAAGGCCGGGTCGACGGCCTTCAGCCCGGCCAGGTACATCACCATGATGTAGCCGATGTGCCGCCAGGCCATGGCGAGCAGCAGCGCGGCGAAGTTGCGTGACAAGCCGAGCGCGGTGTCGGTGAAGGGCACGTGGAAGGTGAAGAGCTTGGTGCTGTCGCCGACGAAGTCGATCGACTTTCCCGGCCACACGGTGTTGAGCAGGCCGCGATCCTGCGAGAACATGGTCGACTTCCAGATGAAGCCGACCACCGCCAGCGACAGCACGACGGGGAAGTAGTAGATGCTCTGGTACGCCCGCCCGCCCTTGATGCCCTTGTCGAGCAGGTAGGCGAACAACATGCCGATCGCCGAACAAATCGAGAGCCAGATGATCAGGAACAGGTTGTTGAGGACCGCTGGGAAGAAGTCGCTGTCGAAGATCGTGAAGATCTGCCAGTAGTTCCTGAATCCGACGGCTTTGATCTTCGCGACAGGATCGAGGTTGTCCCACTCGGTGATGGACAGCACGACGGTCAGCAATGCCGGTATCCACACCAACAGGATGTGCAGCGCGGCCGGCACGCCGACCATGATCCGCAGCCACCAGCGATCGGATCGCGTCAGCGACGTGTAGCGGCGGCGACGGCGACCGCTAGGCGTCGCCGCAGTGTCGACGGCGTCCAGGGTGTCGAGTGACACGGTCACGGGCAAACCTTAGGTCGTCGTCATTCGAACTTGTACGTGGCCTTCTTGCCCTCGACGTCGGCGAGGATCGAGTCGATCTGTGACGGGTCGGTAAGGAAGTCGGCGATCGCCGCACCCATGACGTTGGCGGCGAAGTCGGGGTCGGTGTCGCGGTCGAGGAACTGGGCGATGTACTTCGCCGAGCCCACGGCTTCCGCCGACTTCTTCTGCAGGGCGTTGTAGCCGCTGGTGTCGGCCTGGCTGTTGGCGGCGACGACGGACGGGTCGATCGCCAGGTAGGCGCTGATCGCCTCCGGCTTGGCCATGCCACCAAGCACCTGCTTGGCGCCCGCCTCGTTCTTCGGCTTGGCGGCCATCATGAAACCATCGATCGGTGCCTCGATCGCATCCTGGCCGTGCTCGTCGTTGAGCTTCGGGAAGAGGAAGAAGTCGATGTCGTCGATGATGTCTTGCTGGGTCGCCGAATCGAAGTTGGAGGTGAGGAACGTACCGATCAGGTACATCCCCGCCGACTTGTCGCCGAGCGCGTTGGCCGCGTCTTCCCAGGTCCGGCCGTTGGTGCCGTCCTGGTAGAAGGGAAGGATCTCCTTCCACGCAGTGAACACGGCCTTGACCTTGTCGTCGGTCCACTTCTCCTTGCCGCCCATCAGGCTGACGTGGAAGTCGTAGCCGTTGATGCGCAGGTTGAGCATGTCGAACATGCCCATCTGCGGCCACTTGCCGTCGTTGGCTCCGCACAACGGAGTGATGCCGTCCGTCTTCATCTTGTCGCACAACGCCTTGAAGTCGTCCCACGTCACCGGCACCTCGTACCCCTTGTCGGCGAAGACGCTCTTCCGGTAGTGCACCCCCCACGGGTAGAAGTAGAACGGCACGAAGTACTGCTTGCCGTCGAGGCCGGAGGAGGCGCTCTTGAACCCTTCGCTCATCCCGGTGATGCCGCTCCAGACATCGCTGACGTCGCCGACGACTCCCTTCTTGGCGAAGGCGCGCATGCGGTAGCCGGCGAACCAGGAGATGACATCGTCGGGTTGCTGGATGTAGGTGTTGAAGTTCTCCTGGTACGTGTTGTGATCGACCGTGTTGATCTTGACGTCGACGCCAGTGGTCTTCAGCGCCGCAGCCATGCCTGCGGCCGGCTTCTCGTTCGAGTAGTTCGAGCCGAAGGTCACCTCGCCGCCCGCCGCGGCCGGGGTCGTAGTGGCTGCCGGAGCGGTGGTGCCGCCCGGCGCCTGGGTCGCGCTGGACCCGGAGTCGCTGTCGGAACCGCACGCGGCCAGCAACGCTGCGCCGCCCAGCGCAGCGAAGCCCCCGAGAACCAAGTCGCGGCGACTGATGATGGAGAACCCGACTTCGGATGGGCTCGGTGAACGCTCTGCTCTTCCAGACACTTCTTCCCCCAAGTCTCGGTGCCGACCGAGCCGATTCGGTCTGGCAGCGGATGTCGTGAGCCGAAATCTCGCGCGTCGTTTTGGTCGCGTCAAGAGTTTCGTTCGAAAACGGTTGTAATCGCACATCAATGGGGGTGCTTATGTTGGGATTTCAGAGATTTATGTTTGATCCTGTTGACAGACCTTGATTCGGTGGACAATGCTCGCAGGCGATGCCAAGCAGGGGTCGGCCGTCGTTGGCGCGGCAGCGCCATGAGTTGATCGTCTCCCTCGTCCGCCGCGCCGGCGCGGTGCGCGTCGCCGAACTGGCCCAACAGCTCGACGTCAGCGAGATGACCGTTCGCCGCGATCTCGACGCTCTCCACGACGCGGGGCTGATCGTCAAGGTCCACGGCGGGGCGACGGTGCGCTACGAGCACAGCACCGACGAGCCGGGCTTCGACGCCAAGTTCTCCCAGAATCTCGCCGAGAAGCGCGCGATCGCGGCGTCGGCGGCGGTGCTCACCGGCCCCGGTGCCGCGATCGGCATCACCGCCGGCACGACGACCGTGCAGTTCGCGGCCGAGCTCGTCACCGTTCCCAGCTTGACGGTCGTGACCAACAGCATCAGGGTCGCGGACGTGTTCCACGCCGCCCCCCGACCAGACCGCACCGTGATCCTGATCGGCGGCGAGCGCACGCCGAGCGACGCGTTGGTGGGGCCGGTCGCGGTCAACGCTCTGCGGACGTTCCATCTCGACTCGGTCTTCATGGGTGTGCACGGGATCCACGAACGGGCCGGCTTCACGACGCCGAACCTGAAGGAGGCCGACACGA
>DATBKA010000010.1:0-3317 GCA_036556105.1 Ilumatobacteraceae bacterium
GGTGATGTCGATGGCGTCGATGCCGGCCTCGTCGAGAGCGCGAACGACGTCGATCACGCGGACGCCTTCCTTGATGGGCGCAGTGACGGTGAGCTCGTCGCTGTCGAACGTCGGCTCGTTGTCAGCGAATTCCGACAACGCACTTGCCGCCGCGACCAACTCGCTGTGCGCAGAAACCTTCACGTCGAGACGCAGGTCGCCGATCTGCGTCTTCAGCTCAGCCGGCGTGCCGTGGGCGACCGTGCGACCGTGGTCGAGGACGATGATGTCGTCGGCCATGCGATCGGCCTCCTCGAGGTACTGCGTCGTGAGCACGATCGTCGTGCCGTTGCGAACGAGGTCGGTCAGCATCTGCCACAGGTCACCGCGGCTACGCGGGTCGAGACCGGTGGTGGGCTCGTCGAGGAAGAGCACGTCGGGATCGCCCATCAGGCTGGCGGCGACGTCGAGCCGGCGGCGCATGCCTCCCGAGTACGTCTTCACCAGTGCGGTGGCGAAGTCGGTGAGGTCGAGTCGCTCGAGCAGCTCGTCGGTGCGTTGCCGAGCCGCGGCCTTGGACATGCCGTGCAGCCTGCCAATCGTCTGCAGGTTGAGGCGCCCGTTCATCAGCCCGTCGACGGTGGATTGCTGCGACGCGACGCCGATGCGCTTGCGCACCTCTGGCGCGAACCGAACGACATCGAGGCCGGCCACGGTGGCCGAGCCCTCGGTCGGCATGCTGAGCGTGGTGAGGATGCGGATCGCCGTCGTCTTGCCGGCACCGTTGTGTCCGAGCAGGCCGAGGACGGTGCCCGGCTCGACGCGGAGGTCGAGGTCGCGCAGCGCCCACAACTCGCCGTAGCGCTTGCCGAGACCGGTCGCGGTGATGCCCCCCGACGATCCAGGCGCGGTCGCCGCAGGATTCGGGTGCCGATTCACCGTATGTGTCGCTTCTTCGTACATAGTACGAATAACTTTAGCAGTACACTGTACGACGTGGCAAGCAGATATCCGCCGAAGCGTCAGATGTCACCCAAGACTTCGGCGACGAGCGACGCAGTCAAGCAGCTCATGCTCGACAAGGCCACGGCGAAGATCAACGCCAAGCTCGACCAGCAGGCTCAGAAGATCGCCGCCAAGTCGGTCAAGCACGCCGAGGCGCTCGATCGCCTTGCCGAGCACCTGGAGACGATCGACACCTGGATGCGTGTCGATCGGGCCAGCCGCAAGCCACGGTTCTCCCGAGACGACATCGCCGCCGCGGCCATCCGCATCGCCGACAGCGAAGGCTTCGCTGCGGTGTCGATGCGCCGCGTCGCCGCCGAGCTCGACGCCGGCACGATGACCCTCTACCACTACGTCCGGACCAAGGACGAGTTGCTCACACTCGTCTTCGACGCGTTCCTCGGTGAAGTGGTCGTACCGTCGACGGAACGCCTGCCGCGGGACTGGCGGGCAGCGATCTCGCTGATCGCCCGCCGCACGCGCGACGCCCTGCGGCGTCATCCCTGGATCCTCGACATCGCCGACGACCCGAACATCGGCCCCAACGCGATGCGTCACTTCGATCAGTGCGTGCAGTCGTTGGCGTCACTCGAGGCGCGCTTCGACGACAAGCTCGACCTCATCATGGCTGTCGACGAGTACGTGTTCGGCTTCTGCCTGCATGAGCGCAACAACCTCAAAGACGAGGTCGACACCGACGAGATGGCCGACTACATCACGGCACTCCTCGACGAGGGCGACTATCCGGCACTGTCGGCAATGATCGCTGACGTGGGCCTGGAGAAGATGTGGTCGATGATCCATGCGCACGTGCGCGGTACTGGTCGTTTCGACCGCAACCTGGCCCGACTGCTGGCCGGGTTCGAAGCCAGCCTCCGCCGTTCCCCCGTTTGAAGCCGCGCGCCCTCGGGTACCGCGGACTCATGATCATCGCAGGACTTGTTCTTCTCCTCCTCGGACTGCTCTTTGCCATTCCCGTGTTGTGGACGATTGGCGTTGTCCTTGTCATCATCGGTGTTGTGCTGCTGCTTCTCGGCCGTAGCGGCCGGGCGCTCGGCGGTCGATATCACTACTGGTGACGCGGTAGCAGCAATCGGCTCACTCCGAGCGCAAGATCTCCGCGACCGACGTTCGCGCCGCTCGCCGCGCTGACAACGCGGCGAGAGCGGTGCTACCGATCACGAGTACCACCGCAGCGACTGCGACCGCTCCCACCTGAGGGGCCGATCCGAAGCCCGGACCACTGCCTGTTCCTCGACCGACCGCATCGTGCATCGCAGTCGACGCGATCAGTCCGAGCGGCACGCCGATGACGACCGCCAGCAGCGCATACGCCGCGGCACCGGCCGCAACGGTGGCGCCGATTTGATTTGGTGTGAACCCCACCGTCTTCAGCACACCGATGTCGCGTTGCCGCTCGCGGATGCCGACCAGGGTTGTGCCGATGAGGTTCACGAATGCCACAGCGAGGACGAGCATCGAGATCATGATGAACGCCAGCCGGAAGGCATCGAGCTCGTCCGTGCTGCGATCGAGGAGCTCGACCTTGGCCGCACCATTGGTCGCGGCGAGCACTGCGTTGCGAACGGCAGAGGCGTCGGCTTCGACAGGCACCTCGGCGAAGTATCCGCCCGGATCGACATCCGGCTCGATGGTGCGCAGGTCATCGATGGAGATCTGGGCGATCTTGCCGCTGTCCTCCATTTCCGAGTACCACCCGACGACAACGAGGTCGAGCCTGCCGCCACTGATGTCGAGGGGCAGATGGTCGCCGACGCGGAGACCGAGCTCACCAAGCAGTCCGTAGCCGACGATCGCTTCGCCGGGTCCGGTGATCGTTCGACCGCTCCTCACGAGGTAGCCGGCACCGGCAACGTCACCCCCGAGCACGCGCACGTGGAACGTTGCGTCTCCGACCGCGCCGCGCCGATCGGTCGCCGTGAACCAGTTGCCGACGGCGGGTGTCGATAACGCCGATTCGATCGCTGCACGCGAGGCGCCGGCTGGATCGACGGCGAGGTCGTAAGGATCTCCCACACGCGCCGGGTCACGGGTGATGTCCTCGACCGTGCGCTCTAGCCCGAGGGTGGCCGTGGTCGCGACCACCGTGACGACGAGTGTCAGCACGGCGAGCCACGCGCGCAGGGGTCGCGCCCCGCTGTCCTTGAGCCCGATCGTCACGGGAGTGCCCAAGCCGAGGCTGTGCGCCAATCGCGCCAGTCGTGACGGTCGCGTCGACACCGGGGCGGCGCCACGGGCGATGGCGAGGCTGGCCGGAAGCCGGCCGGACCTCAACGCCGGCAGCAGCGTCGAGGCGAAGACGATGATCAGGA
>DATBKA010000011.1:0-3211 GCA_036556105.1 Ilumatobacteraceae bacterium
AGAGGACGATCCGACTGCGCGAGGCATCGAGCGAGACGGAAAAGAACAGGGAGTTGATCAAGGACAGGTTGACCAACGCGTCGCCGAAGTCGTCGATCGCGTGTGACAACGCCAGTCGGCGAGCGAACGTTGGTCCGAGCACCGAGCCGATCAGCCGTTGCTTCAAACTCACACCAGCTGGCCGTTCGGTGTGTGACCTCGTCACATCAGTCGAGGCTAATGCTGACGACGCCGCGTCGAGCCGGGGTCATGACGCGCTGGTGGGTTCGCTCTTGCGAAGAATCGCGGTCGACGCGATGGCGGCCATCACCGAGGCGACAAGGATGGCCAGCTTGGCGTTGGACTGGTCAGCGGCGTCCACGAAGGCGAGCTCGGCGATGAAGATCGCAACCGTGAAGCCGATCCCCGCGACCGCTCCGATCCCGGCGAGGTGGCGAGGTGAACCCGCGGCCGGCGCATCGGCGAGACCGAGGCGGACGGCACTGCGAGCCGCGAACACAACTCCGAGTGGCTTGCCGAGCAGCAGGCCGAGCAATACGCCCCATGTGATCGGTGATCGGAACGCGTCGCCAAACCCAGTGGCCGACAGGCTGATCCCGCTGTTGGCCAAGGCGAACAGGGGCACGATCACGTAACTGGTCCACGGGTGGAGGACGTAGAGCAACCACTCCACCACGGAGACCGATCCTTTGGCGAGCTCACTCGATTCGTGAGCGGCGTCCACGTCCGACAGATCAGCGAGCTGATCGCTGTCGATCAGGTCGGGGCTGAGCCGAGGCGTGGCCGGCGCAAGCAACCCCATCGCCACGCCGGCGATGGTCGGATGGACTCCTCCTTCGTGGAGAGCGAACCAGACGAACGTGCCAAGAATGCAATAGATCCAGATCAAGTGGACGCCGAGCCGACCGGCCGCCACCGTCAAGGCCACGCCGACGGCGACCATCAGCAGCCAGACGAAATCCACGCCCGCCGAATAGAACACGGCGATGATGACGATTGCGCCGATGTCGTCGACGATGGCCAGACCGAGCAGAAACGCCCGAATTGCGCCGGGAACCCGGTCCCCGGCGACGGCGAGGACGCCGACCGCCAAAGCGATGTCCGTCGCCATGGGGATGGCCCAGCCGCGCGGCGCCGTGCCGCCGGCGATGACCAGGTAGACCAGCGCCGGCACCACCATCCCGCCGAGTGCGGCAGCACCTGGCAACAACGCGGCTCGCGGCGAGGCGAGGTGGCCCTCGCTCAGCTCTCGTTTGATCTCCAGTCCCACAACGAGGAAGAAGATCGTCATCAAGCCATCGTTCACCCAGTGGCGCAGGTCGAGGTCCAGCGTGTGACCGGCAATCGTGATCGCACCACGCGAGCTCCACAGCGCCTCGTAGCTTCCCGACCATGGGGAGTTGGCCCACACCAAAGCGACCACGGCGCCGAACGCCAAGAGCAGTGCGCCGGAAGACTCTGTGGCGAGGAAGTCGCGCAGCGGCGACAACATGCGGACGATGGGCGAGCGCTGCCGCCGTGGGGCACGGGTCATGGAGTCTCCTTGTCGATCGTCGACCAGACTTCCCGACGCGCCTCGTTTCGCTCTACCGTACTCCGACATCGGGCCCGTGCTGAGCCGGATTCACCGGCTGCGTCGGAAACGTTCCGACCTGGCCGCCCTGCAGCCGGCAAAGAAACTGCCGTGCCCAGTGGTGAACGTCATGGTGCTGAACCGTGGCGCGCATGGCGCGCAACCGCTCCTGCCGGGCGTGTTCGGGCATGCGTAGTGCATGAAGCATCGCCTGCTTGATCGCCTCGATGTCGTACGGGTTGACGATGAGTGCTCCGTGCAGACCGGCCGCGGCGCCGGCGAACTCGCTCAGGATCACGCTCGCGCCTCTCGTTCCGCGAGCGGCCACGAACTCCTTGGCGACGAGGTTCATGCCGTCGGCGAGCGAGGTGACGACGAGCACGTCAGCGGCTGTGTACCAGGCCGCCAACTCGTCGGCTTCGAAGGCGGCTTGCATGAAGATGATCGGCTCGGATCCGTTCTCGCGTCTGTGCCGGGCGTTGATCTGCCCGGTGAGCATCTCGATGCAATCGCGTTCACGTCGATAGGCGGGCACGTCGCACCGCGTCGGAACTCCGATCTGGACGAACGTGCACGTCTCGGGTTCGAGCTGGCCTTCATCGAGGAGCTCACCGAACGCGGTGAGCCGTTGCAGGATTCCCTTCGTGTAGTCGAGGCGATCCACCCCGAGGAAGATCGTGTCGGCGCCAACGTCTCGGCGGTGGGCCCACCCGCGTGTTGTCGCACGCGCACCGAGCTCGTTCCACACGGAGAAGTCGATCGAGATGGGGAACTCGTCGATGTCGACCACGTGCGATCCGAACCGCAGACGTCCGGAGCTGAAACGGACGCCTGCACAGCGCTCTGCGGCAGCGGCGAAGTTCTCGACGTCCTGGGTCACCTGAAACCCGATGACGTCGGCGCCGAGCATCCCTTCGACGATCTCCTGCCGCCACGGCAACGTCGAGAAGATGCACGCACTGGGAAACGGGATGTGGAGAAACAACCCGATACGCAGATCGGGTCGCCGTGACCTGATCAAGGCCGGCGCAAGCAGCAGGTGGTAGTCGTGCACCCATGCCGTTCCACCGAGCGGGGTTGCCTCGGCCACCGCGTCGGCGAACCGGGCGTTGACCGTTCGATACGCGTGCCACCAGGCGCGGTTCAACTCCACTGGCTGTAACCGTCCGTGAAACAACGGCCACAGGACGGTGTTCGAGAATCCCTGGTAGTACTGCTCGAAGTCGGCGTCGTCGATCGAGACGGGCTGGATGCGCAACCCATCGCAGTCGAGAGGTCCTTCGACAGCATTCGAGCCGGCATACCCGACCCACTGCGTTCCAGTCGTGGCCACCGACGAGAGCGCCGAGACGAGGCCGCCCGCGGACGAACGGCGCGGCGACGCCGTGTCGACCTCGACAGGCAGCCGGTTGGCGACGATCACCAGGCCCGGCGACATCGCCGGCCTGTCCAGCCGCATCGCATCAAGTGGAAGGGAGTGACGCATCGTCCGAGGAGCGGGCGGTTCTCCGACTAGCCCGCGTCCGACGCCGACGCTCGTGAGCCGCCGTTGCCTGGTGACGACTGCACCGGATCGAGAGCAAACTCACGCAAGGTCACGAGGGCGTCGAGCAGCGACACGAAGCTGGTCGCGTCGGC
>DATBKA010000012.1:0-1759 GCA_036556105.1 Ilumatobacteraceae bacterium
TCGCCTTGGAGACCGCCAAGCTCGCCAGCACCAAGTACCTCGACACCCTGCCCACCAGCGGCTCGACGTCGGGGCACGGCTTCCGCGACCTCGATCTGGAGTCGCAGGTGCTGGCCCTCAGCAGGGAGACGGGCATCGGTGCGCAGTTCGGTGGCAAGTACTTCTGCCACGACGTGCGCGTCATCCGCCTGCCTCGCCACGGTGCCAGCTGTCCGGTCGCCATCGCCGTGTCGTGCAGCGCCGACCGGCAGGCTCTCGGCAAGATCACTCGCGACGGCATCTTCGTCGAGCGTCTCGAATCGGACCCGGCGCACTTCCTGCCCGACGTCGGCGATGAGCACCTCGACGCCGAGGCGGTGTCGATCGACCTCAACCGGCCGATGGACGAGATCCGCGCCGAACTGAGTCGCTACCCGGTCAAGACGCGGGTGATGCTGACCGGGCCGATGGTCGTTGCTCGCGACATCGCCCATGCCAAGTTGAAGGAACGTCTCGACGCCGGCCTCGGGCTCCCCGACTACATGCGCGACTTCTGCGTGTACTACGCAGGGCCCGCCAAGACGCCCAGCGGCATGGCCAGTGGATCGTTCGGCCCCACCACCGCAGGGCGCATGGACAGCTACGTCGCCGAGTTCCAGGCGGCCGGCGGCAGCTACGTGATGCTGGCCAAGGGCAACCGCAGCGCGCAGGTCACCGAGGCGTGCAAGACGTACGGCGGGTTCTATCTGGGTTCGATCGGCGGGCCGGCAGCGCGATTGGCGCAGGACTGCATCACCAAGGTCGAGGTGCTCGAGTACCCGGAACTGGGGATGGAGGCGGTGTGGAAGATCGAAGTGCGCGACTTCCCGGCGTTCATCGTTGTCGACGACAAGGGCAACGACTTCTTCACGATGGTCGGCAAGCCATCCGGCGGCACACCGGTGAGCCTGCAATGAGGTAGCCATCCGGGCCTTTCGCCCCTGTCTCGCGGCATCGACACGGCAGTACGTTCGAGCTGGCCGAAGGGAACGGAGCGACGCGATGGAGATGGAAGAGCTGCGTGGCCGAGCAACGGCACTCGTGCGTGATGGTGCCCTCGGTTACGACCAGAAGTTGCGGCGGCTCGCGGCACTCGCCACCGAGGTGATCGAGTACCCCAGCCTCTCCGACGATTGCCGGGAGGCGCTCGACAAGCGGGTGATCTGCGACATGTTCGAAGGCAACGCGCCGTTCACGCCGCGGTACGTGCTCCCCGACTACGAACGCGCCCTGGCCCAAGGGTCGGCGCACCTCGAGCTGCCGCCGCCCCGCCACCTCGACGACGCGCTGGCGTTCCTGCAGATCATGTACGCCCACGTCCCCTCGGTGACCACCTACCCCGTGTATCTCGGCGACCTCGACAAGGTGCTGGCGCCGTTCATCGGCACCGTCAGCGACAAGTTGCTGGATCGCTGGTTGCGTCGGTTCTGGATCGGCCTCGATCGGATGCTCCCCGACGCCTTCGTGCACACCGACATCGGCCCCAGCGACAGCCGGACCGCTCGTTCGATCCTGCGCATCGAACGCTCGCTGCACCAGATCGTTCCCAACCTGACCCTCAAGGTCGATCCGCGGCTCACGCCCGACGACCTGATTCGCGACGCTGTCCGCACCGTCTTCGAGACAGCGAAGCCGCACTTCGTCAACCATCCGATGATGGTCGCCGATCACGGCGAGCAGTACGCCGCGGTCAGTTGCTACAACTCGCTGAAGATCGGTGGCGGCGCGCACACGCTCGTCC
>DATBKA010000013.1:0-8358 GCA_036556105.1 Ilumatobacteraceae bacterium
GTCTGGCAGCCCATGCCGACCAGCGCCAGCCGGCTGAGGCCGGCCTCATGAGCGTCCCGCAACGCCAGCGGGTTGGCGCAATAGGTGTAACGGCTGCCTGCAGTCGCCAGCACGTCGTCGACCGTGCGTGCCAGCACCGGCTTGGCTTTCCACGCGTCGTCGGCCTCGACGCCGCTGACCATCGCCGCATCGATGTAGTCGTTCTGCAGCAGCCACACGAGCATCGCCGACACAAACCCGCCGTCTTGTCCCCGCTGGTGCTGAACGGAGTCGGTTGCGCGCGTCAGCAACAACTGTCGCCAGATGCCGGCCATCTCGTCCGGCTCGCGCACGCGTCCGAACAGGTGCACGTCGGCACTCGGCTCCCACGTACGGAAGCGCGGGCAGGCGCGCGTGCACGTCGTGCAGCCGCGTTGACCGTGGATGCAGTCGGCCAGACCGAGCTCGGGCTCGAGATGGAACGGCTTGTACTTGCCTTCCTCGTGCTCGTATCCGATGACGTCGTGCGGACAGGTCACGACACATCCCGCACAGCCGGTGCACAAGCCAGTGGTGATGACCTCCTCGTAGAGCTCTTTCCACTGCGCGGTCCAGCGCTCGGGCTTCGCCGGCGATGCCTCGGTCGCGGTCATGGCTCGACTCTAAGGGCCGAGCGGTGCAACGACCCGAAAATGGCAGCGTCCCCAGGCCATCTGCGGAAAGACGGCCTGGGGACTGCCCCTGACAGTGGGCGCCGTTGGGTGCGACGTCGCCCAATGTTCTGGCCAGCCACTCGAGGCGGCCGGCAGTCGCGTACCTTACGCGTCTGTAAGGTTCCCTGTACAGACCTAGGACCAGATTTGTGGTGAACTAGTTCACGAGCAAAGCACCTGGTGACGGCGTTTGCGGAGTCCCATTTGACGATGCCGTCACCGGCAGATGCTCGCCAGTGTGGAAGTCACTGTCACAGTAACCGGCCACTCCCATCTCGATGTCGACGCCGGCGATCTCGTCGGCCTCGGAGACGCGGATGCCACCCTTGGTCCATGCGTTCTGCAGCTTGAAGAAGATCAGCGCGACACCGAAGATCACCGTGCAGAGCACGAGTGCGCCGAGCCCCTGGGCGAAGAGTTGTCCGACCTCGCCGTAGAAGAGACCCTTGACGCCGGAGACCGACGATCCGTTCCATGCCGCTCCGTATGCGCCGTCGGCGAACAGCCCGACGCACAGCACGCCGTAGATGCCGCCCACGCCGTGCACGGCGATCGCTCCGACCGGGTCGTCGACGCCGCGGCGCTCGATGAACATCGCTGCCTCGATCACGATGACAGCGGCCGTCGCGCCGATGAGCGCTGCGGCCCACGGAGCGACGAACGCGCATGGCGCGGTGATGGCGACGAGTCCGGCGAGCATGCCGTTGACCTGCATGCCGGGATCCGGCTTGCCGGAGCGCCTCTGGATCCAGAACATCCCGGCCACGGCGCCCGTCGCCGCAGCAACCGCCGTGTTCAAGGCAACCGTGGCGAAACGGATGTCGCTCGACGCGAGCGTCGAGGCGGCGTTGAACCCGAACCAGCCGAACAGCAGGATGAAGCAACCGAGCATCGCCATCGGGACGTTGTGCGGTGGGATCGTGCGCGGCTTGCCGTCAGGCCCGTACTTGCCGAGGCGAGGCCCGAGAACGAGTGCGCCAGCGAGCGCGGCGACGCCGCCGGCAGCATGGACCACACCCGAACCGGCGAAGTCGACGTAGCCGGCCCCCAGGCTCATCGTGTCCCAGGTCTTGGCCAACCAGCCGCCACCCCATGTCCACGCCGCGAACAGCGGGTAATACAGCGAGCCGCAGAACAAGCCCCACACCACGAAGCTGTTCCACTTCCAACGTTCGGCCATCGCCCCGGTCGGGATCGTCGCCGTCGTGTCCATGAACGCGACCATGTACAAGAAGAAGGCGAGGATGCCCGCTTGCGCCACCGTGTGCTGGCTGCCGAGGAACTCCCAGCCCTTCCACAGGAAGACCCAGTTTCCGGAACCGACGAGTGGCGAGCTGAGCGGCTTGTCGATGCCGAGGTAGCCGTAGAACCCGCCGAACGCCAGCGGGAACCCGATGAACAGGAAGCCCACGAAGCCGAGCCCGAAGATGGCGAAGTTCGTGCTCATCACGTGTGATGCGTTCTTCTTCTGGGTGAAGCCGGTTTCGACGAGAGCGAAGCCGGCCTGCATGAAGATGACCAGCACGGCGCCGATCACCACCCACAACACGTTGGTCGAGTTGCTGAGCGTCGCCACTGGGTCTTCGTCGGCAGCGAACGCCTGGCCTCCCAACAACAGGACGGTCAGCGACGCGCCGATCACGCCGCCGAGCGAATACTTGAGTGCTTTGCGCACGAAATGTCCTCCAATGATTTTGAGGCGATGAGTGTTTGACATGGCCGGCCGAGCGGCGGCGTTGGCGCCAGGCCGTGCCGTCACGGTACGAAAGCCAGATTTCACGGCCGTCGCCGCATTGTTTCCGGCGTGTGGCGTTTCCGTTAGCGGTTCTTTAGCGGGCCAGCGCGAAACGACGGTTGATGCGCTCTCCGCCGAGGGCGCGCTGCACCCGATCCATCGCCGCCGCATCGAGCTTGCGATCGAGCCGATCGGAGAGCGCGAACCGATCATGGATCGTTCCGTCTCGGGTCGCGATCCGCGCTGTGTGCACCACGACCTTGGCGCGGGCGAAGGCAACGCTGATGGCCAGCAGCGCCCCAGGTTGGTCGGGGCCGGTGACGTCGCACGCCGTGTGCCACGGCAGCGCCTCGTTGTCGAACTCAGCGATCAACCCCGTGGCAGCGGGGAGTCGCAACGGCCGACGCAGCGAGCTCTCGAACTCACCCGACAACTCCTTCGCGCTCGGCCGGCCGCTGGTGAGCACGACGAACGTGTCCAGTACGGCTCCGTCGGGCCACGTGGCGATCGTGGCGTCGATGATGTCGAGTTCGCGCGCCGTGAGTACATCGGTGAGGTGGGCGAGCAGGCCATCCGCATCCCGGCAGGCGACGTCGATCTTCCAATGGTCGGGCTCGGGCTCGGGGCTGACCGCGACGCGCACGCTTCCAGAACGTGGCAGCGGCTCGACGAGGCGGGCCTGGCGAGCGAGTTCCTCAGCGGTGTGGGAGAGGATGTAGGAGCTCGGCGCGAATCGCAGCCGCTCGATGGCAAACGTCTCGTCGAGCAACCGTTGCGCGGCGAGGCGACGCGCCGCGGCGAGGTTGTTGGCCTCGCTGCCCGTGAGCTCGGGGTGCTGCAACCCCTCCTGGATCAGCGCGTGTTGCTGGTCGAGTGCCTCGCGTTGCCAGATCGGCAGCCCACCGAGGGCGATGGCGAGCACGTATGCATCGCCTGCCTGCTTCGGAGTGGCCAGATGGGTGACGAGTTGGAGCATCTCACGCTCGTCGAAGCGGCTCGGCTCGCTGGCCGAGGCGCGGAGCAGGCGGGCGTCGTTGACGATCGCCGCGATTCGTTGCGCGTCGGCCGGCTGCACAAGCCGCGAAAGAAGCGCGACCGAGCAGGGCTGTGGCGGCACCGCGTCCCGACAGACGTCGGCAGCGAGCGCGGCGAGCACGAGATCGTCGGCAGGGTAGCCGTGCGTCGCGGCGAGCTCGTCGAGGCGTTCCGCGGTGTGGAAGCGCAGCGCGCCGGCGGGGTCGAGATCGCTCACGTCGGCTCGCCGCCGGCGCATCGCCTCGGCGACTTCGGGCACGCCTCGCTCGAGCACGCCTGTCAGCTCGAGGAATCTCCAGCTCCGCGGTTCATGGCTGCGCAGCAATCGGATCAGCGCAGCTGTGTCGTCCTTCGTCCAGGCCAGGGGCTCGCCGGCAACGGCGCTGAACCAGTCAAGCAGCTCAGGTCCGGGGCGCGCATGAACGCTGCGCGCCGCTGCCTGCAGCGCGATCGGGAGTGTCAGCGCAGGGGGTGGCACACCGTTGAGATGGATGATCCCACCCGACACGGTGAGCCAACCGAGCTCCGGCTCCGGCGTCGGTGGAGGAGCGTTACGGCGGGCGCGGGCGGCCGTGGCGCCGATGCGAAGGCGCAGTAGTGGTGGGGTGATCACGGTCGAGAGCAGGATCACCACGAGCAGCGCCCCATAGAGATCGTCGCCGAGCGCCCCGCTGCTGAGCCCGATGCTGGCGAAGATCAGGCCAACCTCTCCACGAGGGATCATCCCGAGCCCGATCAAGAGGCGGTCGACACGAGTCCCCGCAGCCCCCCACGCCGAGGCCAACTTGCCGAGCACGGCGACGGCGAAGAGCACTGCTGCCAGGCCGACGACCTTGCCGCTGGCCATCGCCTGGAGATCGGTGTTGATGCCGATCTGCACGAAGAAAACCGGGATGAAGACGTTGCCGACGACACCGAGATCTCCAGCGATGCGCTCGTTGTGATCGCTGCGGCCGAGCGCCAGCCCGGCCATGAATGCACCGATGATGAACGCCAGTTTGGCAGCGTCGGCGAGTTGAGCGAATGCAAGCGTGATGACCAACGCGACGATCGTTGCCACCGCTCCCGAACTGGCCTGGCGATGCACGAACCCGAGGATCCTCGGTACCACCGTCAACCCGATCAGTCCGGCCAGCACCAAGAAGCCAAGGGCCAGCCCGAGAGTGCCGACGATCGTCGCCACGCCGACACGGCCGCCCTCGACGACTTTGACGACGACCGTCAGGATCACCAGGGCGAGCACGTCGTCGGCGACCGCAGCTCCGAGCACAACCCTGGCTTCCGTGGTGGCCAAGGCGCGGAGGTCGCCGAACACTCGTGCCGTGATACCGACACTCGTCGCCGTGAGCGCCGCGCCCAGGAACAGCGAAGTCGTCGAGGACTGGCCGAGCGACAGGCCGGCGGCCAGACCGCCGGCAAAAGGCAGAGCGACACCGATCACCGCGACGAGCACCGATGCCCGCCCGACCTTGCCGAGCTCACCCAGGTCCATCTCCATGCCGACCTGCAGCAGCAGCAGCAGGACGCCGATCTCGCCGATCACGGCGATCGATACGCCGCGAGAGCCGTCGAGCGCAACGGCGTTCAACACCGACGGGCCGATGACCACACCGGCGACGATCTCGCCCAACACTGCCGGAACGCGCAGCTTCTCGGAGAGCTCGGCCCCAAGCTTCGCTGCGGCGAGGACGATCATCAGGTCGAGCAGCAATCGACCGAGGTCGACCGCCTCAGCGGCGGCGATCACGACCGTTCGCTGGCCAGGGCGATGGCCGCGGCGATCGCGTCCTCGCTCAACATCCACCCCCGGCTGCGGACCGTGATCACCGAATTCGGACCGAGGGCGCGCCGGATCGAGACCAGCAAGCTGTCACAACGCCGCTCGCTGAGATTGGCCAAGCCGGCGCGCCGGGCCAGGTCGCGGCGGCTGATCACCCGGCCGCGGTTGGCGAGCAACACGCCGAGCACCGACTGCTCCTGCTCGCCGAGTCGATACACGAGGGGGTGTGTGTGTCGATCCGGTAGAGCAGGACCAGCGGTGCCCATGGCGAGACCATACGGATCACCGGTTTCGAGGTCGTGTGTGATGTGTGAACGCCATGTAAACCAACGATCCGCCACGGCTGTGCCCGCCACGTTTCGTGACCCGTCAGTTGCACCGCCAATACTGGGAGCGATGGACCTTGCCTACGCCCGGGAAGACGAGGAGTTCCGCGCCGAGCTTCGCGACTGGCTCACCGAGAACCTGCCGCCCGGTTGGGGTGACGACGACTTCGAGATGACGCCCGAGGCGCGCCGGGAGTTCAACGAGCAGTGGCCGAAGAAGCTGTTCGAGGGCGGCTGGATCTGCGCGACGTGGCCCAAGGAGTACGGCGGCAAGGGCCTGACGACCATGCAGGGCGTCGTGCTCGCCGAGGAGTTTGCCCGGGCCAAGGCGCCGCTTCGAGCCGACTTCTTCGGCGACACGCTCGTCGGGCCGACGATCCTGCAGTGGGGCACCGAGGAGCAGAAGCGGGAGTTCCTGCCACGGATCCTCAACGGGTCGGTGCGGTGGTGCCAGGGCTTCAGCGAGCCCAACTCCGGCTCCGATCTCGCCTCGCTGAAGACGAGTGCCGAGCTCGACGGCGACGAATGGCGGATCAACGGTCAGAAGGTGTGGACGACGGGCGGCCACCACGCCGACTACTGCTTCTTGTTGACGCGCACCGACCCCGAGGCACCGAAGCACAAAGGAATCTCCTACCTGCTCGTGCCGATGCGCCAGCCGGGCGTCGAGGTGCGCGGCATCACCCAACCCGACGGGACAGCGGAGTTCTGCGAAGTGTTCTTCGACGATGCCCGCTGCCCGAAGGACAACGTCGTCGGTGGTGTCAACAACGGATGGAAGGTGGCCAACTCGACGCTCGCCTTCGAGCGCGGCCAGTCGGCGACGACGGGCTACCGTCGCTTCGAGGAGGAGTTCCGCCTCCTCGTCGCCCAGGCCAGCGCAAACGAGACGATCAACCATCCCTCGATCCGGCAGCGGCTGATGCGCTACTACACCAAGATCCAGATCCTGCGCATCAACGGGCTGCGCTCGTTGTCGGCGACGTTGTCGGACACCAAGGATGCGTCGATGGCGGCGCTCGGCGCGACGAACAAGATGTTCTGGAGCGAGATGCATCAAGAGGCGATGCTGCTCGCGCTCGACGTGTTCGGACCGGCGTCGATGCTGATCGACACCGGCCCGTCCTCTGCGTCATGGCCGGGTGCCGTGCGCGACAAGCGGCGGCCCGGGTATCCGGTCAGCCCGATGCTCAGTGCGTTCTTCTTCAGTCGCAGCGAGACGATCTGGGGCGGCACGAGCCAGATCCAGCGCAACATCGTCGGCGAGCGCGTGCTCGGCCTGCCCAAAGAACCGTCCTGAGCCCGCAGCAGCCCGCTCGAGGGCGGATGATCAACCGGCCGTTCGTGCTCGTCACGACGTCGGCGCTGGCGATGTTCGTGTACATCGGCGTGATGACGCCGTTGTTGCCGCGGCTGATCGAGGAGCAGCTCGGTGGCAACGAGATCGACATCGGCCTCAACCTGGCGATCTTCAGCGTCTGCGCCGTGCTGATCCGACCGCGGCTCGGCCGGTTCGCCGAGCAGCACGGACTGCGGGCGACGATGATCGCCGGGGCCGTGCTCGCCGCCGTGGCGACTGCGGCATGCGCGCTCGTGGATACGCGCTGGGGCTTGCTGCCCCTGCGCGGGGTGCAAGGCATCGGCGAAGCGGCGTTGTTCGTCGGCGCGGCGACGAGCATCACCGATCTCGCCCCGCCCGGCCGAGGTGCAGAGGCGGCGAGCTACTTCTCGGTCGCCGTGTTCGGCGGGCTTGGCATCGGTCCGGTCATCGGTGAGACCGTCGTCGGTCACGATCGCTTCGACGCCGGGCTGCTGACCGCGGCCGGTTTCGCGCTGCTCGCCGCTGCGCTCGCGCTGCTGACGCCCGCCGGGTTGCAGCGGACCGAGCACCACGCTGTGGACGGGCCCCGATTTCACCGCGCCGCGATCCCGAGCGGGCTCGTCCTCGCCCTCGGCGTCGGTGGCTTCATCACGTTCAACGCGTTCATGCCCGAGTACTCCGTGTCGGTCGGCCTCAGCGGATCGAAGTGGGTGTTCGCCACGTATGCGGCGGTGTGCCTGTTGATCCGCGTCCTCGCCGCGACCGTGCCCGATCGCATCGGTCATGCCCGCGCCGTGACGATCGCTTTGTCGTTCATGGGCACCGGCCTGGCAATGCTGTTCTTGTTCCCGTGGCCCGCCGGCGTCTTCGTCAGCACCGTGATCCTCGCCATCGGGATCTCCTTCCAGTATCCCGGCTTGATGGCGATGGTCGTCGACACCGTTCCGGACCATGAGCGAGTGCGGGCGATCTCGACGTTCACGATGTTCTTCGAGATCGGCACGGCGGCCGGTGCACTCGTCTTCGGAGCCGTTGCCGACCTGACCTCCAAGCGTGGCTCGTTCGTCGGCGGCGCGGCATCGTGCGCGCTCGGCCTGGTCGTGCTGTGGCGAGTCGCCGAGCCACGCTCGCGTGCTCACGTGGCTGTCTGAAATCCGCTAGTCGCCCGCCGGGGCGCCCGGCACAATGGTTCCGTGATCCTCGACGACGAACAGTGCTACCGGGCCGCACAGAGCCGTGACAGCCGCTTCGACGGCTGCTTCTTCACAGCGGTGAAGACCACCGGCATCTACTGCCGGCCCAGCTGCCCGGCGATGACCCCGCAGCGGCGCAACGTCGAGTTCTTCGTGACCGCCGCCGCCGCCCAGCAACACGGCTACCGGGCCTGCAAGCGGTGCCGGCCGGACGCCTCGCCCGGCTCGCCGGAGTGGAACGTCCGCGCCGACGTCGTCGGCCGGGCGATGCGCCTC
>DATBKA010000014.1:0-2251 GCA_036556105.1 Ilumatobacteraceae bacterium
CTGGGACACGGCAAGCCTCAGTCGGGTTGCAACACTGAATCCGGTGCGGTCTGGCCTCGGCCCGTTCGTTGACGCCACTTTCACGGCAGATGGCACCCGCGTGGCCACTGCCAACTCGCGGAGTGCCTCGATCTGGGACACAACCAATGGCGAAGAGCTCGTTCGGATCGATCGGCAAAGCGGCGCTTTGAACTACGTGACGTTCAGCCCCGACGACACGCTGCTGGCGACCGGCGGTAGCCAGGAGGAAGCTCTCAGGGTGTTCGACGCCGGCAACGGCCAGGAACTGGCCAACCTCTACGAAGATGACGTCGTCGCCGGATATGTCGCATTCAGCCCCGATGGCCGGACGATGGCCGTGTCTGTGACTCCCACTGAACGACCCACCCAACGCGGCCTGCACCTGTGGAACTACTCGCGAGGATGAGACTCAGCGTAGGGGACCAATGCCTCTACACAACAGGCCGGAATCGGAGTCGGCTTGATGCGTGACGACCACCGACACCTCTCCCAACGCGGCCGGCAACTCGGGCCTCGACTCTGTTCGCATCGCTGAGCTCGACGACGTGATTGGTCGCGCTCATCGCGCCGCCGAAGCGTTTCGCCGGCTCGACCAGGATGCCGTCGACCGGATCGTGCATGCAATGGTGGTCGCCGGTCTCGAACATGCGTCGGAGTTGGCGTTGCTCGCCGTCGAGGAGACCGGATTCGGTGTGATCGAGGACAAGGTCGTCAAGAACTTCGTCGCCACCGAGTTCCTCTACGACTACCTGCGTGACAAGAAGTCGGTGGGCTTGATCGACGAGGATCCGGAGACCGGACTGCAGTGGATCGCCGAGCCGATCGGCGTGGTGATGGCGATCACTCCCGTCACCAACCCGACCTCGACGGTGCTGTTCAAAGCGATCGTCGCCGCCAAGACACGCAACGCGATCGTGTTCCGGCCCTCGCCGCGCGCGATCCGCTGCGCCCAACGCTGCGTGGAGATCCTGGCCGCCGCGGGTGAGACCGCCGGCTTGCCTCCGGGGGCGCTCCAGGTGATCCCCGACGCCGACCACGCCGTCACCCACCACCTCTTCCGCCACCCGGGCATCGACTTCATCTGGACGACCGGTGGACCGAAGATCGTCGCTCTCGCCAACAGTGCCGGGAAGCCGGCGATCAGCGTTGGCCCCGGCAACGCTCCCGTCTACCTCCACCGCAGCGCCGACGTGCCGATGGCGGTCGTGGACATCTTGATCTCCAAGACGTTCGACGCCTCGGTGATCTGCCCGGCGGAACAGACCTGCGTGGTCGACACGGAGATCTACGACGACGTCGTCGCCGAGTTCGAGCGGATGGGAGCGAAGGTGCTCGCCCCGGCGGAGGTCGATCGGCTGCGTGGCTTCGTGTTCGGGTGCGACAACGTCGTCAACCAGGAGGCCTTGGGGCAGCCGGCGCGGGTCCTCGCCTTGAAGGCCGGCATCGACGCCCCCGACGACGTGAAGGTCCTGATCGCACCGTTGCCGAGCGACCTGGACGCGCTGGCCGCGCATCCGCTGGTCCGCGAGAAGCTGATGCCCGTGCTCGGCCTCGTCCGGGCGCGTGATGTCGAGCATGCCGTCGAGGCATGCGCACTGGTCGCCGAGCACGGCGGTCTCGGGCACACGTCGGCCGTCTACGCGACCGAGGAGGACGCGATCGAGGCCTTCTCCACGGCTGTTCGCACGGGTCGGATCCTGGTCAATGCGCCGACCGCAGTTGGAGCGCTCGGAGGCGTCTACAACGATCTCACTCCGACGTTCTCGTTGGGCTGCGGGACCTGGGGCGGGTCGTTCACGACTGCCAACGTCAACTACCAGGAGCTGCTCAACATCAAGGTCGTCAGCCGGCGGCGGACACCACCTCAATGGTTCCGTGTGCGCGGCGACGTCTACGTCAACCCGGGCGCGTTGGATCAGCTGCGCGAGCTGGAGGCTGCCCAGGTCGTGATCGTCACTGATGCGGTGATGGACGCCCGCGGTGTCACGGACGAGGTTCGCCGCCACCTCGATGGGGCGCGCAACGTCCGGGTGTTCGCCGACGTGCCGATCGAGCCCGACGAAGCTGCGATCACCGCCGGCCTGGACGCGATGGCGAGGGTCCAACCGGACGCGATCATCGCCGTCGGCGGTGGCTCGGTGATCGACGCTGCCAAAGTGATGCGACTGTTGCACGAGCATCCCGAGTGCTCGTTGCACGACCTGGCGCTGCCGTTCCTCGACGCCCGCAA
>DATBKA010000015.1:0-4428 GCA_036556105.1 Ilumatobacteraceae bacterium
GCGGTACGTCGATGCGCGATTGGGTCTTGACCGGTGCTTCGCGCGCCCAGCCGCGCGGCACCCAGTAGCCCTCGGCGGCATCCCACGTCGTCAACTTGATGGTCCGCAACCACTTCGTCGCGCTGACATATCCGTAGAGACCGGGCACGACGAGACGAGCCGGGAAGCCGTGCTCGAGCGGAAGTGGTTCGCCGTTCATGCCGAGGGCGATCATCGCGTCGCGTCCGTCGAGTGCTGCGGCGACAGGGAACCCGCAGGTCCAACCGTCGAGGCTGGTGCTGAACACCTGCTCGGCGCCACTCTTCACGCCAGCCTCATCGAACACATCGGAGAGCAGCACTCCCTGGAACGACGCCGTCGAGATGTAGTCGCCACCGACTTCGTTGGAGACGCAGCACAACGTGACGATCCGCTCGATCTGTGGGCGGGCGAGCAGATCGGCATAGGTCAGCGTCAGTGGCCGCTCGACGAGTCCGTTGACGTCGACCTTCCACTTGGCGAGATTGATGCGCGGAAACGAGAGTGCCGTGTCGATCCGGTAGAAGTCGTCGTTCGGTGTGATGAACGGCGTGACCGGGCTGACGGTCGCCGAGGCGGGCACCTCGATCGGCTGCCCGCCGACAGCCAGCGTTGGCGGCAGGGTGTCTGGGATCGCCTCGCGAATCGATTCGACTCGACGTCGTTCGAGCACTTCGGCGATCGCCCCGATCATCGCCGCACCGGCAGCTGCCGATCCGCTCGTGACGAGGAACCGGCGACGGTCCCAACCCAGCGGGACCCGTGAGGGGCCAGGCATCGTCGGGTGACGCGGCGCCGTCGGTCGGATCAGGAAGACGAGCAGCGGAATCCCCACCGCGGTACCGAGCAGCGGAGGGATGGAGGCGCTGAACGACTCATCCGGTCGGTGGATCGCGGCGAGCGCTCCGACCAGACCGAAGGCGGCGATCCCGATGATCCCGGTAAGAAGCCAACGAACCGCCAGCATCCCGACGATGAGGGCGGCGATCGCCAGTGTGGTCACGATCCCGATTCGCAGGGCAAGCTTGTCCTTCGTGCCGAACCACTGGATCGCCAACTCCTTCAACCAGGGGGGAACGCGGTCGATGAACTCGCTGCCGACCGCGTCGATCGGTGAGGCGACGTCGATGATCCGGGCGACGAGCATCCCCGTCGTGACGGCGACGGCACCGGCGATCAACCCGGCGATCGCGCCGTAACCTCGCGGAGTCGGCGACATCGAGTGGCTCGGCTCGGGGCGGAGCTCGTCGACCGCACTTGACGTGGGATCGTCGCTCATGCCGGTTCCTTCCTCGGGATCGCGAAGCGGACGTCGGCTCCATGACCGTTGGCGAGCCAGATCCGGCCGCCGTGGGCCTCGACGACGGCGCGTGCTATTGCCAGGCCGAGCCCGGAATGGCCGGTTCGAATGTCGCGCGCCGGGTCGGCGCGGGTGAACGGTTCGAACGCCCGGTCGCGGAAGTCGGCAGGAAACCCAGGCCCACGATCCACGACGCTGACTTCGACCTCGGGCGAGGAGCGAACGCCGATGTCGACGGTCTCGCCGGCAGGGCTGTGGCGAATCGCGTTTTCCAGGAGGTTGCGCAGCACGCGTTCCATGTCGGTGTGGCTGGCGATGACCAACGCTGGCCCGTCGGAGTCGAGCCGAAGACCGACTCCCCTACGGTCAGCGACCGGAGAGAGTGCTTCGACCGCTTCGTGGGCCATCTCCGCCATCGAGACGGTTGTGCGCTCTCGATTGGCGAGACCCGATTCGATCCGGGCGAACTCCACGAGCTGATCGAGCAGCGCCTCAATGTTGCCGAGCTGCGTGCCGAGGATCCCGAAGTAGCGCTGTGGGTCGGGCGCGAGTCCGTCCTGCAGGCTCTCGACGGCGGCGCGCATTGCCGCCAACGGGGTCCTCAGATCGTGGCCGATGCTCGTGAAGAGCAGCTGGCGCGCGTCCGCGGCGCGTGCTCGTTGCGTTGCTGCCTCGTCGAGGGCGATGACCATCGAATCCACCGCTCGGGCAGCGCGACCGATCTCGTCGCGGCGCGACACTCCAGTCCGGGCGGTGAGATCTCCGCCGGCGACCTGCTCGGCGACCTCACCGACGCGGGCGATGTCGATCGCCAGGGGTCGGGCGAGGTGCGACCCGACCGCAAGTGCGATGCCACTCGACAACAGCAGGACGACGAGGAACAGCCGGTAGTCATGCGAGGAGAGGAACATCGCGTTCGACGCTGCTGACGTGGTGATCGCACCAATGGCGAGCGAGCACAGACCGACGAGCAGAGCGGTGGTGGCGACACTGGCTCGCGCCGAGAGCCACTTGGCAACGAGGGGGACGAGCATCATGGTCACCAGCACCGGCGTGACGAGGATGAGCATCAGGTGAACCCGCTCGTGTGTGTCGGGAGGTTGCAGCAACGCCTCCGCGATCAGCAGCGCCACCGCGACGATTCCAGCGAGCCAGGCCACCAGACGCCAGCTCATGGCTCGAACCTGTATCCGACGCCCCACACGGTGGTGATCCATCGCGGGATCTCCGGGTCGACCTCGATCTTCTGACGCAAGCGCCGCACGTGGACCGTGACAGTCGCTGGATCCTGGTAGTCGGGTGACGAGTCCCAAACGCTCTGCAGCAGTTGGCGGCGGGAGAAGACCTGGCGCGGACTCGTCGCCAGAAACGCGAGCAGATCGAACTCCTTCGCTGTCAGGGGGACGAGTCGCGATCCGATGAAGACCTCCCGTGACGGCAAGTTGACCACGAGATCATCGAACTGCAACGTCTCACCACTGACGGGTGACGACTGCGTCCGCCGCAGCACGGTGCGCACGCGGGCGACGAGCTCACGTGGCGAGAAAGGCTTGACGACATAGTCGTCGGCTCCGAGCTCCAGCCCGAGCACGCGGTCGGCCTCCTCGACCCTCGCCGTGAGGAGTATGACCGGAACGCGGTTCTCTCCGATCGATCGCAGCACGTCGAGACCAGACAACCCCGGCAACATCACGTCGAGCACGATGAGATCAGGCCTGAACGCCTCCAGCTCGCCGTCGACAAGATCGCCACGATCGAGTTCCCGCACGACGTAGCCGTCACGCTCGAGGTACTGGGCAACAACCTCGCGCACGGTCGGCTCGTCGTCGACGACCAAGACCCGCGCGCCGCTGCTCACCTTGCTCACCATACGGACACTGCCGTGCCCTGGGAATGGCCGATGTTGCGAGTTTCGAGGATGTTTCGATTCTCGCACCGACTCCGTCACATACCTCGCCGGTCAGCGCCCCGCTGATCTCGGCGTCGTGTTGGTGGAGCCGGTGGTGGCTTCGTTCAGCGGCTGCCGATCGGCACGTAGTCGCGTACCGACGGCCCGGTGTACCACTGGCGAGGCCGACTGATCTTCTGATCTTTGTCGGCGAGGAGCTCCTGCCAATGCGACAGCCAACCACTGACTCTCGGGATGGCGAACAGCACGGTGAACATCGCCACCGGGAAGCCGAGGGCTTGATAGATCAGGCCCGAGTAGAAGTCGACGTTGGGGTAGAGCTTGCGGCTGATGAAGTAGTCATCGCTGAGGGCGACGTCTTCGAGCTTGAGGGCGATGTCGAGCAGAGGGTTCTTGCCCGTGACCTCGAAGACCTGATCGGCGGTTTGCTTGATGATCTGCGCACGCGGGTCGTAGTGCTTGTACACGCGGTGCCCAAAGCCCATCAGGCGATGGCCCTTGCCCGACTTCACGTCGGCGATGAATGCCGGCACCTGATCCATCGAGCCGATCTCGGTGAGCATCCGCACGACGGCTTCGTTGGCGCCGCCGTGCAACGGGCCGTATAGCGCCGACGCGGCTGACGCCGCCGCCGAGTACGGGTCGGCTTCGCTCGAGCCGACAACCCGCATTGCCGTTGTTCCGCAGTTCTGTTCGTGGTCGGCATGGAGGATGAACAATACGTCCATGGCGCGCTCGAGGCGCGGGTCGACCTCGTACTCACCGACTTTCCACATCATGTTGAGGAAGTTGGCCGGGAAGCTGAGGTTGTTGTCGGGATAGACAAAGGGCAGCCCGACGGAGAACCGGTAGCACATCGCCGCCAGCGTCGGCATCTTGGCGATGAGGCGCAGGATCTGCTTGTCGCGCGACTCCTTGTCGTCGATCAGCTTGGCGTCGTTGTAGAACGTTCCGAGCGCGGCGATCGAACTGATCAACATGCCCATCGGATGGGCGTCGTAGTGGAAGCCGTCGACGAACCGCTTGCGCATGTTCTCGTGGATGAACGTGTGGTTGGTGACGTCGTGCTTCCACTGCGCCAGTTGGGTGGCGTTCGGTAGTTCGCCGTTGAGCAGCAGATAGGCGACTTCGAGGTAGGTGCTCTGTTCGGCCAGTTGCTCGATCGGGTAGCCGCGGTAGCGGAGGATTCCCGCTTCGCCAT
>DATBKA010000016.1:0-3899 GCA_036556105.1 Ilumatobacteraceae bacterium
GTTGACCGGCTCGGCAATCGTGCCGCTGCTCGGCGCGGCGATCATCGAGGCGATCGGTCGCCCATCTTCGTCCGCGGCGACGGATGTGATCGAGAGCACGGTCCTCGTGCCCGAGGACGACACTGGCGAATCGGTTGAGCAGGCACGGACGGTGGTCGAGGTCGGTTCCGGAGCGATACCCGAGTAGAGTCCGATCCTTCAAGAGGAACAGAGGTGACAAGGTGCACGTGGCCGTCGTGTCGACGTATTCGCCGCGGGCGTGCGGAATCGCCACGTTCTCGGGCGACCTGTACGAGTCCCTGTCGGCTGTCGAAACCGTCGACCGCGTCGACGTCGTGGCGATCGCCGCCGACGGTGAGGTGTACAGCTCGCCCGTGGTGGCCACGATCGCTCAGCAGTCCCGTTCCGACTACGTTCGCGCCGCTCGCGTGATCGGCCGGCTCGGAGCCGACGTCGTGATGATCCAGCACGAGTTCGGCATCTTCGGGGGCCGCGACGGGGAGTTCATCCTCTCCCTTACGGCAGAGCTGGCCGTGCCGTTCGTGGTCACGTTGCACACGGTCTTGAGCGAGCCCACGCCCTCGCAGGCGGCGATCATCGACGAGCTGTGCCGGCGCGCCGCCGCTGTCCTCGTGTTCACGCAGACCGCCGGCGACATGCTCACGGCACGCCACGAGATCGACCAGGAGCGGCTCCACGTGGTGCCGCACGGGGCGCCGCAGCTGATCTGCGATGTCGCCAGCCAGACACGGACCGTTCCGATGGCGATCTCGGGTGATCCGGGTCTCGTGCCGCGCGACACGCGCTGCCGGTTCGTGGTGTCGTCGTTCGGTTTGATCTCCGCGGGAAAGGGACTGGGCACGACGATCGACGCTGTCGCCCGCGTCGCCGAGCTCCATCCCGAGGTGTTGCTCGTCATCGCCGGCCGCACGCATCCCGAAGTGGTCCGCCGCGAAGGGGAGCGCTACCGGCTCAAGCTGCAAGAGCGGGTGCGCGAGCTCGACATCACCGACCACGTCGTCTTCGACGATCGGTTCCTCACCGTGCCCGAGCTCGCCGAGCTGCTCGCCGCCACCGACCTGTACGTCACGGCCTACACGTCGCGTGAACAGATCGTGTCCGGGGCACTCACGTTTGCGGTTGCCGCCGGGCGACCGGTGGTGTCGACGCCTTACCTCTACGCGACCGATCTGCTCTCGTCCGGCGGCGGCAGGCTGATCCCGTTCGGTGATTCGGAAGCGCTAGCGGCGGCGATCGGCGACCTGATCGAACGTCCGGCGGTGCTGACGCGGCTGCGCCGCGAGGCGCGCCGCATCGGTGCGGCGCTGTCGTGGCCAGCGGTCGGTCGGGTCACCGCAGCGATCCTCGACAGAGCCGGGCGCGCCGGCGTCAACCTCGAGGCACCGCTCGTCGCCCAGCCGATCGTGCCACCTCTGCGGCTCGATCACCTGCGCGTGATGATCGACGACGTCGGCATCGTCCAGCACGGGCGCGGCGCCACGCCCAACCTGGCCACCGGATACTGCATCGACGATGCGGCGCGCCTGCTGCAGGTTGCCCATCAGCTGGCGGCACGCACCAACGACGACCGGTGGCGCGTCGTCGCCCAGCGGGCGATTGCCTTGCTGTGGCTCGCCGTGGAGGACGACCGACCGGGGATGCACAACTTTCTGTCGTTCGACCGACGCTGGCTCGACGAGCCGTCGCGAGGCGATCACCTCGGCCGCGCCGTGTGGGCGCTCGGCCAGGTGACCACGGCCGACTCCGCGTCGAGCTCGGACCTCGCCGCGACGAAGCTCTTGGAACGTCTGTGCGACGACCTGCGCAGCGCCCGGCCCGACCCTCGAACCGCGGCATACGCGTTGCTCGGGCTGGCCCGGTCCGACCTCCGCAGCGCGTACCTCGACCTGATCAACGATCTCGCCGACCAGTTGGTCGACCTGCATCGGGCCAACAGCGATGAGCGGTGGAACTGGTTCGAGGACCGGTTCGGCTACGACAACGCTCGGTTCTGCCAAGCGCTGATCGTCGCCGGTGGAAGCGTGCGCCGGCCGGAGCTCACCGAGCTTGGGCTGCAGACGCTGCAGTGGTACGGGGACGAGTGCACGGTGGCGCGCACCCTGCGGTTGCCGAGGCACGGTGGAAGGCACCGCGATGAGCCCCATCCGGGGATCGGCGACGAACAGCCGCTCGATGCGGCAGCGCTCGCCGAGGCGGAGATCGACGCTCTCTTGGCCACCGGCGACCCGACTCATGGGCGTCGGGCGCTCGCTGCCTTCGAGTGGTTCACGGGACGCAACCACCTCGGAGTCTCGCTGTACGACTCGGCGACGGGTGGGTGTTGCGACGGCTTGGCCGACGGGTATGTCAACCTCAACCAGGGTGCGGAATCTACGCTGGCGTATTACACCGCTCGACTGGCGATCGAAGCAGCGGGGCTTCCCGTGATCGCTCGCCGGCATGCCACAGCTTCAGGATCCGCCCATGACCCCCTCCCCGGCAGAGCTGTTCACTCGGCACCTGGCTAATCCACTGCTCACCGCGGAGCACTGGCCGGTTTCGGTCAACACGGTCTTCAACCCCGGCGCCTGCCAAGTCGACGGTGACACGGTGTTGATCTGTCGCGTCGAAGACACGCGCGGGATCTCGCATCTGTGGGTGGCTCGTTCGCCCAATGGCGTCGATCACTGGAGCATCGACAAGGAGCCGCTGTTGAGCCCGCGACCGAGTGTCGAGTCCGAGCAATGGGGCTTCGAGGATCCTCGCGTCGTGCGCGTCGAGGAGCTGAACAGTTGGGCGATCACGTGCACTGCGTACGGCCCGACGGGGCCGGCCGTGGCGCTGTTCACGACGGATTTCAAGACGGTGCAGATGCGCGGCCTCGTCATGCCACCAGAGGACAAGAACGCCAGCCTGTTTCCGCGCCGCATCAACGGCGACTGGGTGTTGATCCACCGCCCCGTCACCGTCCACTCCGGGCCGAAGGCCGAGATCTGGTTGTCGCGCAGCCGCGACCTCGACGCCTGGCGGCGGCCGGAACGAGTGCTGCGGACCAGGCCCGGGGCGTGGTGGGACTCGGTGCGCCTCGGCACCGGTCCACCGCCGATCGAGACCCCGGATGGATGGCTGCTCATCTATCACGGGGTGCGCAACACGTCGAACGGGGCGATCTATCGCGTCGGGCTGGCCTTGCTCGACCTCGACCATCCGAACCGGGTCCTGCACCGTTCGCCCGACTGGGTCATGGCACCGACCACCCTGTACGAGCGCATCGGCGACGTTCCCAACGTCGTCTTCCCGTGTGGGGCGATCCACGACGGGGCGACCGACGAGATCCGCGTCTACTACGGCGCCGCCGACACGTCGATCGCCCTCGCCACGGGCAAGCTGGGCGACATCCTCGAGTACATCAAGAGCTGCCCGCCGTCGAACGGCCACAGCTGAGCTGTCGCTGTCGAGCGGGCGGCCTCAGTTCGCCGTTGCTTCGACCGGTTCCTGGCCGGCGTGGATCGATGCCTGACCGGTGACGGCCACCTCGACCTTGCGTGGCTTGGCCTTTTCTGCGACCGGGATCGTCACCGTCAGCACGCCATGCTCGTACGTAGCGTGCATGCGCTCGACGTCGAGACCGTCGCCGAGCAACAGCTGGCGCTGGTAACGGCCGTGGACGCGCTCAGCGGCCAGGAGTTGGTCGCCCTCGACCGGGCGCCATGAACGTTCGGCCGTGACGGTCAGGGACTGGCGCTCGCACTCGATGTCGATCGACTGCGGATCCACGCCCGGCAGGTCGAAGTGGACGACGACGGTGTCGCCGTGCCGATAGGCGTCCATAGGGAAGCTCGGCCGGCGAGTCTGGTTGATGGCTTGATCGAGCACGCGATCGATCTCGCGGAAGGGGT
>DATBKA010000017.1:0-2165 GCA_036556105.1 Ilumatobacteraceae bacterium
GATCGACGATGTGTCGGTTGATTGCGAGCCATTGGCCACGGACACCTCTGCCTACCGCACCAAGGAGCTCTCGGCGCCGACCGAAGCCGGCATCGGCTACTCGATCGAACTGTGGGTCGACATCGATCATCATTCGAACTACAGCGAGGGTTACAACTACGCCTACCACGCGGTCACCGTCGACGACTGATGCAGATCCGGCGCGTCGAGCCAGGCGATGAGACGGGCGATGGCATCGTTTCCGGCCTTGCCGACGTGCTCGTCGATTGTGTGGAGGGTGGCGCGTCGGTCGGGTTCATGCTGCCGTTGGAGCGCGAGCGGGCGGAGACGTTCTGGACCAAGGTCGTGCAGAGCGCGTCCCGTGGCGAGCGCATCGTGTTCATCGCCGAAGACGACGACGGAACCGTGCTCGGCACCGTCCAGGTGATCCTCACCGCACCGGAGAACCAACCGCACCGCGGCGAGATCTCGAAGATGCTCGTCCACCGCCGCGCTCGCGGGCGCGGTGTGGGTGAGGCGCTGATGAGCGCCGCTGAAGCCGCCGCGCTCGACGTGGGGAAGACGTTGCTCGTCCTCGACACGGCAAGCGACGCGGCCGAGCGCCTCTACGAGCGACGCGGCTGGAACCGCGTCGGCGTCGTCCCTGGGTACGCGTTGTGGCCAGAAGGCGGCCTGGTCGACACGGCCATCTACTACAAGTGGCTCGCGTGATGGCTGCCGTCGGCGGCCGACTTCCTGCGCGGCGGTCGGGTCGCCTCGTAACCGATTGGCCGACGTGGCGCCCCATCACCGTCTGTGTGTTGTATGTGAGCCCACAGAACGACTGTCGTTCTATGCGCTGACGAAGAACACACAGAGAGGTCGTTGAGGCTCGGTGATCTGCCGATCGGCGCTTAACGCCGAGCTCAGCCGCGGCCGAGGCGCTTCTCGATGAACTCGGCGACCTCTTGCGCGGCGTCGACGTGGCGCATCATCTCGGTCCTCGTCCAGCGGCTCTCGGGCCCAGTGATGTTGAGTGCACCGCGGGCGATCCCACGCGCATCGCGAATTGGGAGAGCGATGCCGGAAGCGCCGGGCACCACCTCGCCGTAGCTGATCGCGAAGCCATCACGAGCGATCGCCGCCAACGCCTTGGTGACCACGGGAACCGTCTTGCCGAGCTTCGATCGGGTCTGGAACTCGTCCTGCGCGACCACGCGCTCGACCACCTCGCCATGGAGATGAGCGAGGATCGCCTTGCCGGGCGCGCCGATGCCGAGCACGTGGTTGGCGCCGACCCCCTCGGCCACGCGGATCGGCTGGTGGCTGGGCAACTCGGCCAGGCACATCCGCCGCAACCCGCTGACGACGTGAAAGCCGACGGTCTCCTTGGTCAGCTCACGAAGCCGTTGCATGCGCGGGAACGCCAGCAACGCCAGGTCGCCGTCGGCCGTCTGTTGCAGTGCCGAGTGGGCGAGACGAAGGATGCTCGGCCCGACCGAGTAGTCACCGGTGAGCTGGTCGCGATGCACGAAACCGCGTGTCTCCAGCCCGCGCAAGATCCGGTGCGTCGTCGAGATCGTCAACTGCACCTCGGTGGAGATGTGTGTCAACGACACCGGTTGCTGATGACTGCCGATGATCTCGAGCACCCGCAAGGCCCGGCCGATCGACTGCCAGCCGCGTTCGTCAGAGATGTGCGGGCGGGAGTCGTCCGCGGTGCGTGGACGGCTGCGGCGGTCGCGCACCACGTCTTGAGGCGTCACCGGCCGCGGCGAGTTGGTGTGGGTGTCCGACGCGACGGAATGGTCGAACGTTCTTCGGGGTGGAGCCATTGGGCGCGACTCGCCTCGATCTCATTCGATCGAGCCGGTTCCTCAGCCATCACCACCCCTCACGGCTGACGTGCGGACCCGATCAGTTGTCGGTGTTCTCGGGGCGACTGTACCACCTGGTCAGGTATGGCGATGGAAGATGCTGTAGCCCCCCGGGCCGACGAGGCAGCCGGCGACGATCAACGCAACTCCGAACAGGATCTGACCCTGGAGGAGTTGCACGATTCCAACGATGACAAGGATTGCGGCGATGATCCACAACAACGTGGCACTCACTGGTTGGTTCCTTTCGGTAGGCCGGTCCGCCGTGTCTTGTTCTGCGTTGCAGACCGAATGTGGTCGCCGAAGTAC
>DATBKA010000018.1:0-4235 GCA_036556105.1 Ilumatobacteraceae bacterium
TCGCAGCCCGTGCCGGAACGCATCACCACCGACGTCGTGGTCAAGGTGGCTCGCTTGGCTCGCCTCGATCTGACGCCCGACGAGATCGAGCGCACAACTGCGCAGCTGGCCGGCATGCTCGATCACTTCGCCGACATCGACGCCTTGCAACTCGACGACGTCGAGCCGATGAACCAGCCCTACGCGCTGGAGAACGTGTTGCGCGACGACGTCATCCAGCCTGGCCTCGATCGCGAGGAAGTGCTGGCCGCCGCGCCGCAGGCCGAGGACGGCAGGTTCCGGGTTCCGCCGATCATCGGGCTGGAGGCCTGATGGCTTCCGCCACCGAGATCGCCGCGCAGGTGCGCTCCGGCGCGCGGCACGCCGCCGACATCGTCGAGGAACACCTTGCCGCGATCGCCGCTCGCGAGGATGAGATCCACGCCTTCAACATCGTGCTGGCCGACGAGGCGCGCGCCCGTGCCGCAGCGGTCGATGCGGCCGTCGCCGCTGGTCGCGACCCGGGGTCGCTGGCCGGCGTGCCGATCGCGTTGAAGGACAACATGTGCACGCGTGGCATCGCCACCACGTGCTCGTCGCGGATCCTCGAAGGCTGGAGGCCGCCGTACGACGCGACGGTCGTCACCAAGCTGGCCGATGCCGGCGCCATCGTGATGGGCAAGACCAACCTCGACGAGTTCGCGATGGGCTCGAGCACGGAGAACTCCGCGTTCGGACCGACGCGCAATCCGCACGACACGACGCGCGTGCCGGGTGGCAGCAGCGGCGGCAGCGCCGCCGCAGTCGCCGCCGGCTTCACCGCGCTCGCCCTGGGCAGCGACACCGGTGGCTCGATCCGTCAGCCGGCAGCGCTGTGCGGCGTCGTCGGGGTCAAGCCGACCTACGGCTATGTCAGCCGGTACGGGTTGGTCGCCTTCGCCAGCAGCCTCGACCAGATCGGGCCGTTCGCCCGCTCGGTCGAAGACGCGGCGCTGCTGCTCGACGTGATCGGTGGCCACGATCCGATGGACTCGACCTCGATCCCCGTCGAGCACCCCACGCTGGTGGACGTGCTCGATCAGGGAGTCGAGGGGATGCGCGTCGGCCGGATCACCGATCTTCCCGAAGGAGCCGACGCCGATGTGCTCGAACGCGTCGAGGCCGCCTTCGATGCGCTCAGCGATGCCGGCGCGAAGATCATCGACGTGCAGGTGCCGGCGTTCACGTACGGCCTGACGGCGTACTACCTGGTCGCTCCCGCCGAAGCGAGCAGCAACCTCGCTCGCTACGACGGTGTGCGCTACGGGCTGCGCGTCGACGCTCCCGACACCAACGCGATGTACGGCGTGACCCGTGCCGCCGGCTTCGGCGACGAGGTCAAGCGGCGCATCATGCTCGGCACGTACGCGCTCAGCGCCGGCTACTACGACGCCTACTACGGCAAGGCGTTGAAGGTGCGCCGGCTGATCGCCGACGACCTCGATCGCGCCTACCGCGATGTCGACGTGCTCGTACTGCCGACCTCGCCGAGTGTGGCCTTCCCGTTCGGCGCCAAGGTCGACAACCCGTTGGCGATGTACCTCTGCGACACCTACACGATCCCGGCCAACCTCTCCGGCCATCCGGGGATGAACGTGCCGTTCGGCGAGGGTGCCGACGGTCTGCCGGTGGGTGTGCAGGTGCTGGCCGGCACGTTGCACGAGCCGCAGATGTTCCGTGCCGCGGCGGTGCTCGAGCGGTCGCTGGCAGAGGCGCGCCGGTGAGCGCCGTCGACGGACTTCCCGGCGACTGGCAACTCGTCGTCGGACTCGAAGTCCACGTGGAGTTGGCGACGGTCACGAAGCTGTTCTCGGCCAGCCCCAACCGCTTCGGCGACGAACCGAACACCAACATCGACCCCGTCACGTTGGGCTTGCCTGGCGCGCTGCCGGTGCTGAACCGGCACGCCGTCGAACTGGCGATGCGCATCGGTCTGGCGTTGAACTGCACGATCCAGCCGTGCGCGTTCCACCGCAAGAACTACTTCTATCCGGACATGCCCAAGGCGTACCAGATCAGCCAGTACGACCAGCCGCTCAACGTCGACGGACACCTCGCCCTGCCGGACGGCACGCGCATCGGCATCGAGCGCGCCCACCTCGAAGAAGACACGGGAAAGAGCACGCACTTCGGCGGCTCCGGTGGTCGCATCCACGGCAGCGACTACTCGCTGATCGACTTCAACCGCGCCGGCGTGCCGCTCGTCGAGATCGTCAGCCGTCCCGACATCCGCAGCGTCGAGCAAGCACGGCAGTACGTCAACGAGTTGCGCGGCATCCTCCTCGCTGTCGGCGCGTCCGACGCGAAGATGGAAGAGGGCAGCATGCGCGTCGACGCCAACGTCAGCGTGCACAAGCCGGGCACGCCGTTCGGAACCCGCTGCGAGATCAAGAACGTCAACAGCGTGCGCTCGCTCGGTCGGGCGATCGAGTACGAGGCGCGACGGCAGATCGACTTGCTCGAGAACGGTGACGAGGTCCGCCAAGAGACGCGGCACTGGGACGAAGGCGACGGCCGCACGCACACGTTGCGCACGAAGGAAGATGCCGACGACTACCGCTACTTCCTCGAGCCCGACTTGGTGCCGCTCGCTCCGTCGCGCGAGTGGGTCGAGGCAGTGCGCGGGGCGCTGCCCGTGCTGCCGGCGGCGCGACGGGCGCGACTCGCCGACGCCACGGGCTTCGCGGCTGACAGCGAGGCGGTGATGGTCGTCGTCGACCGCGGTCAGGACGACTACGTGCTGGCCGTCGGCGCGGCCGGCGGCGACACGGCACGCGGCCTCATCCACGTCAAGGAGGCGTTCGCCGATTCGCCCGCGCTGCCGGCCGACGATCTGGCCAAGCTGACGAAGTTGGAGACCGGTGGCGCGATCACCGCGACGCAGGCCAAGGCGGTGTTGGCGGAACTGATCGCCAGTGGTGGCGGCGATGCAGCGGCGATCGCCAAGGCGAAGGGCTTCGAGGCGATGGACAACGACGCGCTCGGGGCGATGGTCGATCGGGCGATCGCCGAGAACTCCGAGGCGTGGGCCAAGTTCTGCGCGGGAGAAGGCAAAGCGGTCGGCGCCTTGGTCGGCGCGGTGATGAAGCTGAGCCAGGGCAAGGCGGACGGCAAGGCCGTCACCGCGCTGCTGAACGCCAAGAAGGCGTGACTACAGCCGGCCGCTGGCGACCAGGTCGATCGCCCGCAGGCACGTGCGATGGAACGCGTCGGCCGCCATGTGCAGGTGCTCGACGGGCGTGTCCTCCTCCTTGGTGTGGCTCAAGCCGTTGGTCGACGAGGAGAAGATCATCACCGTCGGGATCTCCCGAGCCATCTCGCTGGCGTCGTGCAGCGCGCCGCTCGGCAGTTCGACGTCGTGCCCCTCGACCTCGCGCACGCTCTCGCGGGCTGCTTCGAGCAGCGCCGGGTGGAACGGCATGGGCGGGATGCGGAAGATGTGCTCCCACTCCACCGTGCAGCCTTCCGCGGCCGCGGCCCGATCGGCCGCCTCGTGCGCCTCGGTGAACATCGCCTGCAACGCGTCGGCGTCGATGTGGCGCATGTCCATCGTGATCCGCGTCTCTCCGGCGACCGCGGTGACGACACCAGGCCAGCACTGCGCGAAACCGACGGTGGTCACGCCCTCGTGCCGGCGTCCGATCTCGGCGATCTCCAACGCGAAGCGGGATGCGGCACGGAAGCTGTCGCGGCGCATCTCCATCGGCATCGTCCCGGCATGAGCGGCTTGGCCGCGGAAGACCAGTCGCTCGCGCTCGATGCCCTTCGTACCGGTGACCGTGCAGATGCCGCGGTTCATCGCTTCGAGCACCGGGCCTTGCTCGATATGCACTTCGATGTAAGCCTTGGCGTCGGCGACCCGGGTGCGGGCGCCGTCGAGGTTGTCGATGTCGACGCCGTGCGCGGCGAGCACGTCGGGCAGCTTGCTCCCTTCCTTGTCGGTGAGGCCGCGCAGCACGTCGATGTCGAGCGTGCCGACGGTTGCGGCCGATCCGAACAGGCTGCGGCTGAAGCGTGCCCCCTCCTCGTCGGCCCAGTCGACGAGGGCAACGGTGATCGGCAGTGGAGCTTGGTCGGCGAGCGATCGCAGCAGCTCCAGACCGGACATCACGCCGAGCGCACCGTCGAGCCAGCCACCTTTCGGCACACTGTCGAGGTGGCTGCCGACGATCAACGTCTCCGGCCGCTCGCCGCGTAGCACCGCCCACAAGTTGCCG
>DATBKA010000019.1:0-1876 GCA_036556105.1 Ilumatobacteraceae bacterium
GGCGACGGGATGTCGGGGTTGCCGAACCCGAGGTCGATCACGTCGACACCTGCCCGACGTGCCTCGATCTTCAACCCATTGATGATCGTGAACACATACGGCGGCAGATTGGTGATTCGGCGGAACTCCATGACCACGAAACGCTACTGGGTCGTCGCTTCCCGCGGGGCACGCTTTGACCGATGTGCAACCATGGCGCATGGACCCGAGCGAGCTCCACGAAGGCTGCATCCACGTCGTGATCGAGATCCCACGCGGGAGTCGCAACAAGTACGAGATCGATCATCACAGCGGGCGCGTCTTCCTCGACCGCAGGTTGTTCACGGCGACGACGTACCCGGCTGACTACGGGTTCATCCCCGACACCCTGGGCGGCGACGGAGATCCGCTCGACGCCCTCGTCCTGCTCGAAGACCCCGTCTATCCGGGAGTGTGGGTGCAGGCCCGCCCGGTCGGAGTGCTGTACATGCACGACGAGGCGGGTGAGGATGCCAAGCTGATCTGTGTCCCGCCGATGGAGCCGCGCTGGAACGGCGTCGACGATCTCGACGACCTCACCCCGCAACTGGTCAACGAGATCCAGCACTTCTTCGAGGTCTACAAGGCGTTGGAGCCGGGCAAGAGCTCATCGACCGCCGGCCTCGCCGGACGCGATGCTGCGTGGGAGGAGATCCACCGCGCCCGCGCCAACTTCCAGCGATAGCTCCTGGTTTCGGGGATCAGCCGATCTCGTCGCAGCGCACGGTGCGGCCCTCGCGGACGCTCTTCCACGCCGCCAAGCCGATCACGAGTGGGGCGCGGCCGTCGTTGGCTGACACGGGCGACGGCCCACCTCCCGTGACGTAGGCGACGAACGCCTTCCACTCCTCGATGTAGCTGGGGATGTACCGATCGAGGAAGAAGTACGGAATCGTCGGGCTGAGCGTGCCCGCCGTGGTGCGGCGGATCCCGGTGTGCGTGAACGGGTTTTCCGACGCGGCCATGCCTGCGGAGCCGAACGCCTCGACGCGCTGGTCGTATCCGTACACGGCTTGGCGACTGTTGTCGATCGTGGTGATGCACCCGTTCTCGTGACGCATCACGACGACGGCAGTGTCGACGTCGCCCGCTTCACCGATTGCTGGGTCGACGCGCACCGCGGCATTGGCATGCACGTCGACGACCTCGCTGCCCGTGACGAAGCGGGCCATGTCGAAGTCGTGGATCATCATGTCGAGGAACAGGCCGCCGGACACCTTGATGTAGGCGATCGGCGGTGGTGCCGGGTCGCGGCTGGTGATGCGCAGGATGTGGAGATCGCCCACCGTTCCGTCGAGAACGGCGGCGCGCACGGACGCGTGGGCGGGGTCGAACCTCCGGTTGAAGCCCACCTGGATCGGCACGCCACTGGCCTCGACCGCGTCGAGGCCCTCGTCGACCTTGGCCAGGTCGAGCGACACCGGCTTCTCACAGAAGATCGCCTTGCCGGCCTTGGCCGCGGCGATCAGCAGCGGCACGTGCGTGTCGGTGCTGCTGCAGATCGCGACGGCGTCGACGTCGGCCGAGCCGAGCATCTCGTCGGCGTCGGTCGTGCTCGGCACCCCGAGTTGATTGCCGACAGCAGTCGCCGCGGCGGCATTGATGTCCTGCACCATCGCCAGCGACGCGCCCGGCACTTGGCTGGCCACGAGCTCGGCGTGCATCTTGCCGATGCGACCGACGCCGAGCACACCGATCCTGACTGTCATACGGGTGTCTCCTCGAGTGAAGGCTTCGGCGCGTCGCCCGCGCCGACGACGGACTGGTCGTAGTCGACGACGTTGCCGGTGAGCATGCCCGACTCGTCGGAGAGGTAGAAGGCGACGACCTTGGCGACTTCCGGCGGTTTGATCAGCCG
>DATBKA010000020.1:0-6715 GCA_036556105.1 Ilumatobacteraceae bacterium
GACCCGTCCAACGCCGCGGTCACGGGACTGCTCCTCGCCGACTCGACGGCGTGGTCGTCCGAGGCGTGCGCGGCGTTGTCGGTTCCGATGGAGATGCTGCCCACGGTGATCGACTCGACGGGTGTCTTCGGTCAGGCGACCGTCTTGCCTGGCGCACCGCCGTTGGCCGCCCTGATCGGCGACCAGCAGGGCAGCCTGATCGGCCAAGGCTGCGTGCGGCCGGGACTGGCCAAGATCACGTTCGGCACGGGTGGGATGCTCGACGTGTGCACCGGACCGGCGGGTCCGTCGTCGACACGTCGTAGCGCCAACGGCACCTTCCCGATCGTCGCCTGGAGTCGCAACGGCCAGCGGATGTGGGGAGCGGAGGCGATCATGCTCTCCGCCGGCACGAACGTCGAGTGGCTCCGCGACGACCTCGGCATCATCTCGAGCGCGGCGGACAGCCACGACGTTGCCGCGCAGTGCGAGCACACCGACGGCGTGGTGTACGTCCCGGCGTTGATGGGCCTGGGCACACCGCACTGGGACTACGGCGCGCGAGGCACGCTGCTCGGGCTGACGCGTGGCTCGGGGCGGCCGCAGGTCGTCCGCGCCGTGCTCGAAGGTGTCGCTCACCGCGGCGCCGACCTTCTCGAGGCGGCGGAGGCCGACTTCGGCGGGCCGATCGGCTCGATCCGTGTCGACGGTGGGATGAGTGCCAACCCGACCTTCGTCCAGGCGCTCGCCAATGCCGCCGGCCGCTCGATCGAGGTGTCCCGGCACGCTGAAGCGACCACCATCGGCGCCGCCTACCTCGCCGGTCTCGCCGTCGGTACGTGGGGCTCGTTCGACGACGTTGCCGCGGCGTGGAAGCCTCGTATCGTCGTCGAGCCGACCGGTCGTCTCGACCGCGCCCAGTGGGCCAACGCGGTCTCGCGGGCCCGGGAGTGGATACCAGACCTGTCAGCACTCGACTTCTAGAATTGCTCCGCTCACCCTCGGCAGGGAAGGCTGATAACGGAATGCTGATCGTGAGCAGCTCGAAAGGATCTCTGCGTGGACATCGATGTGAAGGAGCCGGTACCCGACGACGGTGCACTGCGCCGTCGCCTGCTCGGCATCGGGCTCGGCGGTGCCGCAGTGTCGTTGCTCCCGTTCCTCAGCGGTCGGGCTGCTGCCACCACGCCTCCGAGCTCCAGCTCCGATTCCACCGCCGTGCCCACCACGTCGGCGCCGCCGAAGCGACCGTCCACCGACGACGTCACGCTGCTCGGTTTCGCACAGGGAGTCGAGCTGGCGGCGCGCAACCTGTACGACGTCGCCCTCGGGGTCAAAGAGTTCGACGACTCGACGCGCGCCGTGCTGGCCACGATCCGCGAATCACACGAGGCGTATGCAACCTCGCTCTCCGGATTGCTCGGCCGCCAGGCTCCGCAGACGCCCGACGCGGTGTTCGACGAGCTGAAGTCGTCGTTCTCGGGCGACGCGTCCAGTGTTCTGAGTGCTGCCTACGATCTCGAATCCACGGCCGTGGCGACGCACACCGACATCCTCGCCCAGCTGCAAGGAACGGATGGTGCCGCGCTCATCGCCTCGATCCTGATCGTCGAGGCCAGGCACGGCACGGTGCTCGCCACCCTCAACGGGGCCACCAGCCTCGACGATCTCCTCGTCAGCAAAGAGGCCGACGCTCTGACGCCGGCGGAAGGGTGAGGCTGTGAGCCGTCACGCGAAGTTCGGTCGTCGCGACGTGCTGCGGCTCGGCGGGTTCTCCCTCGCCACGGCGGCAGTCGTCAGTGCATGCGGGGAGCACGAGCGCGGCCAGGTCGGTCGAGTCGGTACCGCCGGCACCACGACGAGCCTCCCCACAGCGGTCGTCACCAACGACACGCTGTTGCGCACGGCATCGTCGATCGAGCACTCGGTGATCGCCGTGTACGAACAAGTCATCGGCGACAGCGAGCTGCTCGACGCCAAGTACGACGAGATGGCCAAGCGCCTGCGCGACGATCACGTCGCCGCGGCGGAGGCGCTGGAGACGCTGACCACCAGCGTCGGCGGCGAGGCGTGGATCTGCGCCAACCCGAAGTTCGACGACGTGATCGTCACCCCTGTGCTGGACCGCATCACGAAAGGATCAGAGGCCACTGCGACCGCGTCGGCGGTCGAGCCCAGCGATGACCCACATCGCGACATCCTCCACTTCCTCCACGGGCTCGAGTCGGTGACCGGGGCCATGTACCAGAGCTTCGTGCCGCAACTCACCGAGGCCGAACTTCGCGGCGAGGCGATGAAAGCAGCGGTGCGGTCGGCGCGGCATGCCGCACTGCTCGCCCTGACGATCAACCCCGATCGACCGGGCGGATTGGTCAACTTCACCGACGCCGTCAACGCCGAGCCGGCGTCGCCGCCGACGACCGTTGCAGCAACCACGACGACGCAGAACATCGCGTCCCCCGCGGGCGGTGCCGCCCCGGCAGCGCCGGTGCAGCAGACCGAGATCCCGACCGTCACGGCGATCCCGTCTCAGTTCGGCAGCCTCGCCGCCACTCCCCTCGTGATCGGCCGCGGCGACGAGAACGGCACCAGGCTGAAGCTCAACCTGGAGACGCCGAGCCTCAACTCGTTCGTCTACGCGTACATGAAGCCGGCTTGCTGACCGCCTCGTACACTGGTCGCGACGGTGAGTCGGCCGGGTGGCCGCGGCACGGCGTTGACCGTGTCGAGGAAAGTCGGGACTCCATCGGGCAGAGTGCTGGCGAGAGCCAGGTCGGGGCGACCTGACGGACAGTGCAACAGAAAGCAGACCGCCGATGGACCGGTTCGCCGGTCACAGGTAAGGGTGCAACGGTGCGGTAAGAGCGCACCAGCATGCGGGGCGACCCGCGTGGCTGGCAAACCCCACTCGGAGCAAGGCCAAGCAGAGAGGATGGGCTGCCCGTCCAGCCGGTTCGCCGGCACCTCTCGGGTAGGCCGCACAGATGGATGGTCACCGGCGCTTCGGCGTCACAGAATCCCGCTTACAGGCCGACTCACCGTCACCAGCCCTCTGACGCGGAAGAGCCCCGAGGTCCGAACGGCTGGACGGCGGGGCTCTTCCGGTGACGGGAGTTGTCGCACTTGGAGGACGTTCGTTGTGGCCCATCGATGACGGCGGGACCGGACATCTTGCGGAACTGTTGACACGGGCAGAACTGCGTCGGAACCGCAAGTTCACCCCCTTGGGCTACTGACAGAGCGTGATCCGGCGGGTTACCGTTCCGACGGTTCAGCCACGAGCCGCGAAGCGCTCATCCGGGAGGACCGATGCGAGACAACCCGATGTCCATCGAGGTGCAACGTTCTGCCGACTCGGTGGTGATGATCGTCAACGGCGAGCTCGACCTCGCAACCGTCCCTGACCTGCAGAGATCCTTGGACGAGATCGGCATCGAGGGCGATGTGATCGTCGATTGCGCCGGTATCGAGTTCATGGATTCGACCGGGCTCAACCTGTTGGTCACGCGGGCGAAATCGATGCGTCAGGCCGGCGGTTCGCTGCGCCTCCGGCACGTCTCCGAGCCCGTGTATCGAATCTTGAAGCTGAGCGGGCTGATCAGTCTCATCGAACAGGTCGGGCCGGCGCAGGCCACACCGCGGCAGGCGGCCGCGTCCGGCTACTGATCCTGGTGGTTGGTTCACGGGAGAACCAGATGACAGAACTGCACACGCGTCGCGACTACCGAACCTTGCAGATCTCGACCCAGCTGACCGGCGACACGGTCTTGATCACGGCCACCGGAGAGATCGATCTCGACTCCGCGCCGAAGCTCGCCGGCGCGCTCGAGATCATCGACGCGTCCCGAGATGTCGTCCTCGACATGTCAGGGGTTCACTTCATGGACTCGACCGGGCTGTCGGTCATCATCAGGCAGTCGATGCGCAAGCGTGAAGCGGGTGGTTCGCTGCTCATTCGCGACCCGGCGGCGCCAGTGCGTCGCCTGCTCGAGTTCTGCTGCCTCGACCACTTCATCGAGCCGAGGCGCTGACGCGTACGCGATGGTCTTAAGACCATCGCGTCAACGGCTACGCTCCCGATCGTGGAATTGGTATGGGGGTACCGCCCGTCCTCACTCGGCCGCACCGTGGCCGAGGAGTGGATCGCCGCCAACGACTGCAGCATTGTCGAGCGGATCGTCATCGGCGAGCATTCATTGAGCGTGACGAGCCACGGGGCGACTCGGCGAGCCGTGACGATTCGCATCGACCGCCAGTGGGATCTCGCCGCCGACTTGAGCGAAGCGCTCACGGTCCTGCGCGCCGAGCTCGCCCCGCCACGCCTCCGCGCCCGACGTTGGGTGAGGTCGACACGCCCGTGGCAGGCGTCCGCCAAGTGACAAGTGCCCCTTGACGGCATCACCGCTGAGATCTCACGTGCGCACCGTCCCGCGCCCGTGACGTGGGCGATCAGGCCATCTCTTGGCGAGCACCCTTCGCCCGCGCCGCGCCGATCGCCGTCTTGACGTGCTTCTGCTCCTCCGGCGGAGGCAGCACGGCCGGCATCCCGAGTGACTCGATCCACAGCTCGCGGGTCCACCCGGTGCTGTGGTAGAGGTGCTCGTCTTCCTGATCTTCGACCTGTGAGCACGCCTCCTCCAAGGCCTTGGCGACCGCGCCGGTGGCCTTCTCAGCCGCGGCGCCGAGCAGCTCCCAGTTGAGGTGATCCTTCGTCTCGGCAAGAACGACGCACTCCCCGGCAACGAGCTGTGCTGCTTGGGGATTGCCAGCGCCGAGCGCCATCTCCATCGCCGACACCAACGACTCGCCGATGTGCCGCACCACTTGGCGGCCCGGTGTCTCGGCGGCGGGGTCGAGGCCGATCTGCTCGAACACGCCGAGCACGATCTGCTCGTGATTGGTCGTCTGTTCGAGGTACTCCTCCCACTCCTTGCGCAGATCGTCGTTCGTGGCGCATTTGAGCGCTGTGGTGTACACGGCAATGCCGCCCCGCTCAGTCTCGAGCGCTTGATACAGGAGTTCGTGAAGCTGTTCTTTCTTCATCCCGGGTTCCTTTCGTCGACCGGCTAGGCCCACCGCGAATCGAGCCGCCGTGACGGACGATGTTGCCCAAGCCGGCGCGGCTTCAAACCGTCACCGGGATTCGGGGTCAGCGACGCGTCTCGTTGAAACCGACGAGCACCGGACCACGCGGCGACACCGCGATCCTGCAGACCGACGCTTGATCCAAGTGGCAGCGCCAGCCAACCGTCAGGTCGACACCCAACGCCCATGCGACCACCGCCTTGATGGGTGACACGTGCGTGGTGATGACGATGTCCTGACTCGCCGCGTCAGCCAGCAACTCCTCGACGGCAGGAACGACACGGGCGCTCATCTCGGCCAGGCTCTCCACCCCGCCGGCGCGGAAGTGCGGATCCTCTCGCCAGCGTGACCAGATATCCGGCCCGACATCCGCCAAGGTCATGCCGTCCAGGGTGCCGTAGTCGAGCTCGATCCAACGCGCATCGACGTCGTATGGAACCCCGAACGCCTCGGCTGTCTGGCGAGCGCGCAGCAATGGTGAGCTGATCATCCGGTCTGGTCGACCGAGCCAGCTGGCGACTTCCTTGACCTGGGCTTCACCGACGTCGTCGAGCGGTAGGTCGAGACGGCCCTGCAATCGCTGAGTCGCATTCGCTTCCGTGCGACCGTGACGAACGAGCAACAGCACACGTCCAGTGAATCAGATCCTCGGGCGTCCCGCGACGGCTACGAGTCAGACGCGGCCACGCTGCAGCAGTACTCCGTGTCGGATCAAGTCCCGACGACGACGGGGATCCGACAACTGGCACTTGCGCCACATCCACGCCAGGAGCAGCGCGCCGGCGATCTCGAACGGGACGTTCAACCAGCCGCGCTGCAACGATGGCACGCGCAGGTTGCCCCACGACCCGGCGAAGGGCCACCACAGCACGTGCGTCGAGGCGAAGACCCCGTCCCACACGAGGTGGAGGAACATCCCGATCGGGAGGGCGAGCAGCAGACGGCGCACCGGCTTGCGACCGGCGGTCACGATCATCACCACAAACAACACGCCGACCGCTGCGGTGATGCTGTGCGGCCACCGGGCGCGCCCGCCGGGCACGTCGATCAAGTCGGGCAGCAACGCGCCGACGGCCAGCAACCGATAGTCGAACCGGGCGTCGCCGAACACGTACCACACCGAGACGACACTGGTGCCCAGGAACCACAGGAACATCTGCGCTCAGCGAACCAGGATGCGCCCGCACTGCGGGCACTCGGCGAGCTCGCCGGCCGGCAGGGCTCGTATCGTGTCGACCTCCGCTCGGGAGATGTCGAGGTGGCAGCCGTCGCATCGCGTGCCGACCAGCTTGGCGATCCCGATGCCGCCGTGCCGGGCACGCTGCGTGTCATACAACGCGATCTCGTCGAAGTTCAATGCTGCTCGTGCCGCGTCGTACTTCGCCGTCAGCGCGGCTTCGTCGCCCGCTCCGTCACCCTGCGCGGCTGCGAGCGCGGCCGCCGCCGATTCACGAGCCGCGACGACCGCGTCCTCTTGCGCGGCGAGCTCGGCGAGGCTCGCCTCCGCAGTGCTTTGCAGTTCCATGGCTTCGAGCTCGCGGTCGTCGAGCTCGTCGCGCTGGCCGTTGATGGTCTCGATCTCGTGGTTCAAGGCGTCGGCCTGTCTCGTCTCCGACACGATCTTCAGTTGCTGCTCCAGGCGGGTGCGCCG
>DATBKA010000021.1:0-3240 GCA_036556105.1 Ilumatobacteraceae bacterium
CGAGCCGACGTTCGACAGCGACGAGCTCACCGTGACTGCGCCCATCAAGGAAGGCGTCCGAGTGATCGACGTTGTTCGCGCTCTCGACGAGGCTGGCATCGACGCCATCGACATCACCCGCAGAGAGGCGACGCTCGACGACGTCTTCCTGATGCTCACCAGCCACAGCGATCCGAGCGATCGCCGCGACGAAAGCACGGTGTCCGCATGAGCAACACACTGTTGGCGGAAGCCACCATCTTCGCTCGCCGCAACCTGGAGCACATCCGCCAGGTGCCCGAGAAGCTCACCAACGTCACCATCCAACCACTGATGTTCGTCCTCCTCTTCGCGTACGTCTTCGGCGGTGCGATCCATGTCGGTGGTGGTGGGTACAAGGAGTACCTCATCGGTGGCATCCTCATCCAGACGCTCGCCTTCGCGATGATGGGCCCGGCGATGTCGATTGCCACCGACCTGCAAGAAGGCGTCATCGACCGCTTCCGCTCGCTTCCATCGCGACGGACCGCATACCTGCTCGGCCACTACTTCGCCGAGATGCTGGGCTCGATCCTGACGATCTTGATCCTGCTCGGCAGCGGTCTGATCGTCGGCTGGCGCACGCACGCTCCGTTCCTCCACGTCGTCGAAGCCCTGGCGCTGTTGCTCGTGTTCGCGTCGGCGGTGATCTGGATCGGTTTATGGTTGGGCATCCTGGTGCGCTCACCCGATGCCGTCATGGGCGTCGGGTTCGTCGTGGTCTTCCCGGTCACGTTCATCTCCAACGCCTTCGTCCCGATCGACTCGCTGCCGAACGTCTTGCAGTGGATCGCCTCGGTGAACCCCGTCAGCGTGTTGATCGCCGCGGTGCGGTCGTTGTTCGGCAACCCGATCGCCCCGGTCACGAAGCACGTCTGGCCGATCGACCATCCCGTCGTCGCCGCGTGGTTGTACTGCTTCGCGCTCGTCGCCATCGGCTGGGTCATCGCCCAGCGCCGCTACAAGGCCCGCACCACGGACTGAGGCGCGCAGCGTCCTCCCCACCCCGTTCTCGGTCGGCGCGCGAAACTTTCGTTGTTCAGCGTGCTGACCGAGAACTAGGTCTTGACGAGGGACCTTTGACTCTCGGCAACACCCGTTGCCTGGCCGATGATCAGTTGCAAGACGCACCGGCGAAGGACATCGAGAAGAGTCAGGGTGACGAGGTTGCTGGAGGTGACGAGCAAGTGGGACGCCGCCGCAGTCCTTGACGCGCTGCCGGAGCGGGTCATTCGCTTCAGAGTCCCCGAGCTGACGATCATCTACTGCAACACGGCGTGGGCCGCCCAATACAACCTCGTTCCGAGCGAGGCGGTCGGACGCCGGTTGGACGAGTTCTTGCTCGACGACGGGCTCGCCGGCCTGCACCAGCAGCTGGCCCTGCTCGGGCCCGACGCCCCCGTACTCACCGACAGCTCCGTCCGCGCTGCACCGAATGCGCCGGGCGAATGGGTCGAGTGGGTCGATCGGTACCTCGTCGACGAAGACGGCGCGCAGGTGTTGGCGGTTGGTCGCAACGTCACCAGGCGGTACCTCGCCGAGGTGCAGCTTGCCGAGAGCGAGGCCCGGTTCCGCGACCTGGCCGACAAGTCGGCCGACGTCGTGTGGCGCTTCGCCACCGAGCCTGTCCTCCACTTCAGCTACATGAGCCCGTCGGTCGAGAAGATCCTCGGCTACCCGCCCGAGTACTTCCTCGAGGACTTCATGCGCATGCTCGACATCCTCGACGACACCGGTCGCGCCGCCATCGCCCGCGCCCTCAACGGCGGAGGACTGCTGGAGCGCTTCGACTTCCGCTTCCGTCACGCCGACGGGTCGATCGTGATCGGCGAGACGCAGACGAGTGTCGTGCCTGGCGGCCTGCAAGGCGTCAGCCGCGATGTCACCGAGCTTCGTCACCTGCAACAGCAGATGGAGGCCCTGGCGTTGCGCGACCCGCTGACCGGGCTGGCCAACCGCCGGCTGTTCAACGAGTTGTTCGACGCCGACCTGGCCCGCACGCAACGCTCGGGGTTCCCGTTGGCGGTGGCATTCCTCGACCTCGACCGCCTCAAGGACGTCAACGACACCTACGGCCACGATGCCGGCGACAACGTGCTGTGCGAGACAGCGCGACGGCTGCAGTCGGTGGTCCGCAGTGCCGACATCCTCGCCCGCCTCGCCGGCGACGAGTTCGTCGTCGTCTTCGAGCCGGCCGATCCCGGCTCGGCGAACCTGATCCGTCGCATCGAGGCGGCACTGAACGCGCCGATGCAGTTGGCTCCTGACGTCACGGTGCTGTGCCCCGCAAGCATCGGGGTCGCCGACACGCGGCAGATCGGATATGACGGGGCCAAGCTGCTGGCCGCGGCCGACCGGGCGATGTACGAGATGAAGCGTTCTCGTCGCACCGGACGCAGCGCCTGAACCGTCACCCGCTGTACGCGGCGCGGAGCAGTCCTTCCAGCTCGTGCAGCAAGGGCATGCGCGGGTTGGTGCGGATGCTCAGGTCCTCGAAGGCGGCCCGCACGAGTTCGGGGATCGCCGCATCGAACTCATGAGCGTCGACACCCGCCTCCTGCAACGTGCGCGGAATTCCAACCGTGGCCAAGAGGTCGTCGACCCTGCTGAACAAGCGCCGGCGCTGCGTCTCGGCGTCGTGGCCCCCGAACAGCACCCAGCCCAACGTGGCGTACTTCTCCGGGGCGACGTACGCGCCGTAGCCCGGGGCCGGCATGAACTTCGTCGGCAGTGACGCGTTGTAGCGCATCACGTGGGGCAGGAAGATGCCGTTGACCCGACCATGTGAGAGGGCGAAGCGCGCCCCGACCGCATGTGCCAGTGCATGGTTGACGCCGACGAACGCGTTGGCGAACGCCAACCCGGCGATGGTTGCCGCGTTGGCCATCGCCGTGCGGGCCACGATGTCGGTGCCGTCCTCGAACGCCTTCGGCAACGCGTCGAAGATCAGCCGCGCTGCCTGCACGCAGAATGCATCGGTGTACGGGGTGGCGAAGATGGACACCGCCGCCTCGACGGCGTGGGTGAGCGCATCGATGCCGGTATCGGCGGTGAGCGTCGGCGGCATCGTCACGGTCAAGTTCGGATCGACGATGGCAATGTCGGGAACCAGCGTGTAGTCGACGAGGCTGATCTTGCGGCCGCCCTTTCTGACCACGGCCGCCGGTGACACCTCCGATCCGGTGCCAGCGGTCGTCGGGACGGCCACGAGCTTGACCCGGT
>DATBKA010000022.1:0-2894 GCA_036556105.1 Ilumatobacteraceae bacterium
TCCTTGGACGGGAAGTGGTGCAGCAGGCTGGCCCGGCGGATGCCGACGCCCGCGGCGATGTCGTTGAGCGACGTGCCGTCGTACCCTTGCTCGGCGAAGCAACGCAGCGCTTCGTTGACGATGAGGTGACGAGTCGAGAGCTGCTCGCCGGTTCCCCCACTGTCGACCACGGAGGTGATTGTACCGTTCATGCCCTACCGACCGGTAGGTAGGAGTGATAAACTGACCCGATGCTGAGGCTCATCGTCCTGGCCCTGATCATTGGGTTCGCGGTGTCGTTCCTGGCCAACGTGGCCACGACCGTGTACCTCCACCGTGGCCTGGCCCACAAAGCCGTCACGTTCAAACGCCCGGTCACCGAAGTGTTCCGGTTCCTGCAGTGGGTCACCACCGGGATCCGCCCCCGACAGTGGGTCGCCGTGCACCGCAAGCATCACGCCTTCACCGATGTCGAGGGCGACCCGCACTCCCCCGTCCTGCTCGGCTGGATGAAGGTGCAGATGAGCAACGTCAGCCTGTACCGGCGCGAGGCGCGGAACCAGGAGACGCTCGACAAGTACGCCAAGGATGTGCCGGCGACGCGCCTCGACCGCTGGTTCTATGACCACGCCTTGTTCGGCCTGGCGATCGGCGTCGGCGTGCTCGTTCTCGCCTTCGGCCCGGCGCTCGGTCTCGCCTCCGCCTTCGTCCACGTCAACATCTACCTGGGTGGTTCGGCTGCGGTCAACGCCATCGCCCACCACTTCGGTCGCAAGCCGTACCCGAACGGCGCAGGCAACCTGCAGTGGCTGGCGTTCCTCACCGCCGGCGAAGGCTTGCACAACAACCACCACGCCGCACCGACGTCGGCGCGCCTGTCCCACCGTTGGTTCGAGATCGATCCCGGCTGGTGGGTTGTGAAGACCCTCACGCTGTGTCGCCTGGCCAAGGTCAGGCTCAGCGAGTTGCGCTTCGTGCCCGAACGCGTTCCCGTCTGATCGCGGCGACGCTCAACCGTCGCTGCCGTACGGGCGGGTCAGCACCTCGAGGAAATGACCACTGGGATCTTCGAAGTAGAAGCCACGTCCACCGTCGCGATGGTTGATCTGGCCTTCGTCACCTCGCCACGGGTGCGGCCAGTACGTGATCCCTCGCGACGTGATGCGGGCGAACACCTCGTCGAACTCGTCCTCGGTGACCAGGAACGCGTAGTGCTGGGGGGTGACTTCAGCATCGCTGTCGGCGAAGTCGAGCGACACGCCGTTTCCGGTGGGGACGACCAGGAAGTGCCCGAACTCTTCGGGCGCCGGCAGCCCGAGGATCTCGGAGAGGAAGGCTGCCGACTCGTGCTTGTCGCGTGCTGCGACGATCGTGTGGTTCAACTGCGCAACCATGGGCCAACACTAGGCCCACGGTCATCACCGCGCGATCGTAGTGAGACGGCGATGTTCACGCTGCGGCCCGCCGAGAGGAGACGAATCGATGCCAACACCTCGCACCCGCCTGGCCTCGACCGTGCTCGACTCGGCCGACCCGCGTCGGCTGGCCGCGTTCTATGAGCGACTTCTGGGGTGGACGATCGCTGTCAGCGAGCCTGCCCGCCCCGAGAGCCCGCCCGAGGACGGTTGGGTGATCCTGCGCTCCGGCTCCGGCGACACTGCGCTGTCGTTCCAGTACGAGCCGAACTACTCGCCGCCCGTGTGGCCGAGCGTGCCCGACGCGCCGCTGATGATGGTGCATCTCGACATCGCCGTCGACGACCTCGACGCAGCGGTCGAGTGGGCCGGCGAGCTTGGCGCCACGCCAGCCGATCACCAACCCAAGGATGACGTGCGGGTGATGTTGGATCCCGCAGGTCATCCGTTCTGCCTGTTCGAGGGTCGGGTCTGAGTCGCGGGGTGGTCAGTCGAACAGCTCGCCGGCGATCCGGATCACGTCGCAGACGTTGTCCTCTCCGGCCAACAGCAGCGCCTCGTCGACCGTCAGCCAGCGCAGCGGCGCCGAGTCGGTCTCGGGTCGGGTGGCATCCGGCTGGTCGGTCGCCAACAGGAAGCGCAGATCGGCGTGTTGATGTGCCGGCTCTCGGTCGCTGGCGGGAACGTTCACGATGACGACGTGCTGGAGCGCGGCGGTCGGCCAGGGACGCAGATCGCTGAGCCCGGTCTCCTCCGCGCCCTCACGCAGGGCGACGGAGAGCGGATCGCGTTCGCCTGGATCGGCGTGGCCGCCGACCTGCAGCCAGCCGTTCTGGCGCACATGCCAGCGCAGCAACACACGCCGGCTCGGCGGATGGACGATCAGCGCCGACCCGGTGACATGAACCGGTGAAGATCGAGCCCACGCCGCAGCGTCGTGGCTGGCGAGAGCAACGACGGTTCTGACGTCGTCGGCCTCGGCCGCCGTGCGCGGCGCGTAGTTCTCGAGGTGCTGCAGCAGCGCGTCGTTGCCGGCCACCCATCCAGTGTCACACGTGACCGGCGGCACCGCGCAGCTGCATTGCCGGAATCGCTGCCATCGGGCAAGATGCGCCTGGGGACGGCCAATTGTGGCGTCGAACGACCACCCGAGGAGACCACCATGACCACGCTTTCCGATCGTCCCAACACTGCGCTGTTGGTCATCGACGTGCAGAACGACGTCGTGGCCAACGCCATCCAGCGCGACGACGTGATCGCCAACATCAACACGTTGATCGATCGAGCACGAACCGAGCAGGTGCCGGTCATCTGGGTTCAGCATCACGACGACAACCTCCGCGAAGGCAGCGACGGCTGGCAGTACGTGCCGGAGTTGAAGCGCGACGAGTCCGAGCCGGTGGTCCACAAGGAGCACGGCGACTCGTTCGAAGCGACCACGCTCGAATCAGAGCTCGCCCGACGCGGCGTCGGTCGCCTCGTCGTCACCGGCGCCCAGAC
>DATBKA010000023.1:0-5517 GCA_036556105.1 Ilumatobacteraceae bacterium
GAAACCGCAGGGTACCTGCGTCGGTAGGCTCGTTCTCGATGACCCCCATGACGGCTGACCAGCTCCGCGACAGCTTCCGCGACTTCTTCGCGCGCGTGCAGCACACGGTCGTGCCGTCGGCCAGCCTCATCCCGCACGACCCGACGGTGCTGTTCACCGTGGCCGGCATGGTGCCGTTCAAGCCGTACTTCGTCGGCGACGAGGTCCCGCCGTACAAGCGCGCTGTCAGCAGCCAGAAGACCGCCCGCGCCGGCGGCAAGCACAACGACCTGGACGACGTCGGTCGCACCAAGCGCCACCTCGTCTTCTTCGAGATGCTCGGCAACTTCAGCTTCGGCGACTACTTCAAGAACGAGATCATCCCGTGGAGCTGGGAGCTCACCACCGAGGTGTTCGGCATGGACGGCGACAAGCTGTGGGTCACCGTTCACGACAGCGACGACGAGGCGGAGGCGATCTGGCACGAACAGGTCGGCGTGCCGATGGAGCGCATCCAGCGCTTGGGCGACAAGGACAACTTCTGGCAGATGGGCGACACCGGCCCGTGTGGTCCGTGCAGTGAGATCCACATCGACCGAGGTCCCGACTTCGGCCCCGATGGCGGCCCGCTCGCCGATCCACACGGCGACCGCTTCATGGAGTTCTGGAACCTGGTCTTCATGCAGTACAACCAGGCTCCCGACGGGACCCGCACGCTGCTGCCCAAGCCGTCGATCGACACCGGTCTCGGGCTGGAGCGAATGCTGTGCCTTCTCCAAGGCGTCGACTCCGTGTGGGAGACGGATCTGCTGATGCCGCTCATCGATCAGGCGTGCGGCCTCACCGGCAAGAGGTACACACCCGGCGACTACGACGACCGCCACGCGTTTGCGATGCGCGTCCTCGCCGAGCACGCGCGCAGCAGCACGATGCTCGTCAGCGACGGGGTGTTCCCGTCGAACGAAGGGCGCGGCTACGTCCTGCGTCGCATCATCCGCCGTGCGGTGCGCTACGCCTATCTGCTCGGCACCGAGAAGCTGGTGATGCCCGCGCTGGTCGAGACCGCGGTCGACATCATGGGCAACGCCTACCCCGATGTCTCCAAGAACCGCGACTTCATCGTCGGTGTGCTCACCCGCGAGGAGGAACGCTTCCGCCACACGCTCAAGAACGGACTGTCCATCCTCGAGGATGAGCTGCGCGAGGGAAGGTCCGAGCTTCCCGGCGCGACGGCCTTCTTGCTGCACGACACGTACGGCTTCCCGCTCGAGCTCACCGAGGAGATCGCCGGCGAGCGCGATGTCACGGTCGACGTCCCCGGTTTCGACACGGAGATGCGTGCCCAGCGCCAGCGTGCAAAGGCGGCGCGGAAGGGCGCGGTCGGCGACGACGAACGCCTCGACGTGTACCGCGAGATCGTGGAGCAGTTCGGCGTCACCGAGTTCCTCGGCTACACCGACGACACCACCCAGTCGCGGCTGCTCGCCGTCGTTCCCAACGACGACGGCACGGTCGAGCTGTTCCTCGATCGCACCCCGTTCTACGCGGAGAGCGGCGGTCAGGTCGGCGACACGGGAACGATCGGCGCCGACGACGGTGAGGCTGAGGTCATCGACACGACCTTCGCCTTGCCCGGTCTGCGTCGTCACACGGCCCGCATCGTTCGCGGCGAGCTGACGTCGGGCATGGCGGTCACGGCGAGCATCGATGCCGAACGGCGCGCCGCGATCCGGCGTAACCACACCGGAACGCACGTGCTCCACTACGCGTTGCGCAAGGTGCTCGGCGACCACGTCAAGCAGGCCGGCTCGCTCGTCGCCCCGGATCGGCTGCGCTTCGACTTCAGCCACTACGAAGCCGTCACCGACGAGGAGATCGCCGAGATCGAACGAATCGCCAACGCCGAAACGCTGGCCAACGCGCCGGCGCGAGCCTTCGAGACCACCAAGGACGAAGCGACTGCGCTCGGTGCGATCGCGTTCTTCGGCGACAAGTACGGCGACATCGTCAGGGTGCTCGAGGTCGGCAATTCGATCGAGTTGTGCGGCGGCACGCATGTCCGCGCCGCCGGCGACATCGGCCTGATCAAGATCGTCAGCGAGTCGTCGATCGGTTCCAACCTGCGCCGCATCGAGGCGGTCACTGGCGAGAACTCGCTGCACCTGCTGCAGCGCGACGAGCAGCTGGTCACCGATGTGGCCCGGCTCGTCGGTTCGAGCACAGACGACGTGCTCGGTGGTGTCCGGCGCCGCCTCGACGAGGTCAAGGCGCTCCAGGACGAGCTCAAAGCCCTCCGCGGCCAGCTGGCCAGCGGGCGGGCGACCGATCTCGCCGCGTCTGCCTCGGACGGCGTCGTCGTGTCGCGTGTCGATGGATTGAGCCCGAGCGACTTGCGCGAGCTGGCGCTCGCCGTTCGCCAGCAACCGGCGGTGCACACCGTCGTGCTCGGCGGCGTCAGCGACACGGGTGGCGTCTCGCTCGTCGCCGCGGTCACCGCCGAGTCCGGCAAGGTTGCCGGCGATCTCATCAAGGACGCGGCCAAGGCAGTCGGCGGAGGCGGGGGCGGGAAGGGCGACATCGCCACGGCCGGTGGCAAGAACCCCGACGGGCTGCCGGAGGCACTACGGATTGCCGCGGAGGCCGCGGCGCGATGAGCCGTGCCCTCGGCCTCGATCTGGGGTCGAGGCGGATCGGGGTGGCCATCACCGATCCAACCGCGACGATCGCCTCGCCGCTGCAGGTGCTGCCACGATCGGGAAGCACCAAGCACGATCACCTCGCCGTCGCCGAGTTGGTTGCGGAGGAGGAAGCAACCGTCGTCGTCGTCGGGCTGCCGCTGAACATGAACGGCAGCGCCGGGCCGGCGGCGAAGGCTGCCCTCGGCGAAGCGCGAGCGCTCGCTACCGTGGTGGGCGTGCCTGTGGTGACCTTCGACGAGCGGCGCACGACGGTGACCGCCGATCAAGCGATGATCGGAGCTGGCATGAAGGCACCGGCGCGCCGCCGCGTGGTCGACAAGGTCGCCGCCGCGGTCATGTTGCAGAGCTGGATCGACGCCGGCAGACCGCAATGACACGACAGGCGCCGACCCTCGACGAGCAGCCGTGGCGCAGCGATCCGTGGGACGACCCCGAACTGACCGACGCGCTGGTCGTCGAACGTGTTCGCCGCTCGCATCGAACGATCAAGTGGTTCACGTACTTCCTCTGCTTCGTGGTCGTGGCCGCCCTCATCGTCGCCGGCTCGGTCGGGCTGTGGTATCTCCGTCAGGTCAACCCCTCCGGCGATGCGGGCGCCGTCGAGGTGTTCAAGGTTCTGCCCACCGACACCGTCGAGACGGTCTCGCAACGCCTACAGGAGCGCGGCCTGATCAACAACGCCCGTGTCTTCCGCTACTACGTCGAGCACAACGGCGGGCTCGAGCTGACACCGGGTGACTACGAGCTGCGGCCTCGCGATCACCTCGGCAACGTGATGCGGGTGCTGCGCACACCGCCGTCGCTCACGTACACCGACGTCACCTTCCCGGAAGGGTTCACACTGGAGAAGATCAGTCAGCGACTCTCCGCCAAGCTGCCGCGCCTCGACCCGCAGGCATTCATGATCGCGGTCACCGACGGGTCGATCCGCTCTCCGCTTCAACCCGAAGGGGTCGTCTCCCTCGAGGGGTTGCTGTTCCCCGACACCTACCGGATCTCTGCCGATGAGACTCCGAGCCACATCGCCCAACGGATGATCGACTTGATGGATCTCGTCGTGCGCCAAGAAGACGTTGCCGAGAAGGGCGCGTCGTTCATGCGCACGCCGTACGACATGTTGATCATCGCCTCGATGATCGAACGGGAGGCGAAGGTCGACGAGGATCGACCGAAGATCGCCCGGGTCATCCTCAACCGTCTGGCAATCGGCATGCCGTTGCAGATCGACGCCACGCTGTTGTACGGGCAGCCGCCGGGCGCGTCGCCGACGGCGTTGGCTCAAGTCGACACGCCCTACAACACCTACCTGCACACGGGTTTGCCGCCAACTCCGATCGCCAACCCTGGGCGGGCCTCGATCGCCGCGGCCGTCAACCCGGCTCCCGATCCATCGCAGGGCGACCCGATCTGCGCATCGCTTCCCGATCCGCGCAACTGTCACTACCTGTTCTACGTGGTCGCCGATGAAGACGGACGCCACGCGTTCGCGGCGACAGCCGAACAACACGAGCTCAACGTGCAACACGCCCGCGATCTCGGACTCCTCGGTTGATCTCGGCCACGACACGACTTGCTGCAGTCATCGGCAGCCCCGTTCGGCACAGCCTGTCGCCGGCGCTGCACAACGCGGCTTTTGCCGCGTCCGGCGCTGACTGGGTCTTCGCCGCCTTCGAAGTGCCCGCTGGTGAAGCCAGTCACGCGCTGGCGGCGATGCGCGCCCTCGGGCTCGGCGGGCTGTCGGTCACGATGCCGCACAAGGAGGACGTGGCCGCGCTGGTCGACGACCTCGACCCTGCGGCAGCGGCGTTGCGCAGCGTCAACACGGTCGTGCCGATGGGCGACGGTCGCCTGAAGGGATACAGCACCGATGGCGACGGCTTTCTCGCCTCACTGTCGGCGCAGGGAGTCGAGGTCGCCCGCCGGCAGGTGTGCGTGCTCGGCGCGGGTGCGGCAGCGCGGGCAATCATCGGCGCCTTGGCCCGCGCCGGTGCCAAATCGATCGTCGTCGTCAACCGCTCCCGCGCCCGAGCGGAGGCCGCGGCGGCACTTGCCGGACCCGTCGGCCTCGTCGGCGACGCCAGCGACATCGATCGAAGCGACCTTGTCGTCAATGCGACGTCGGTGGGCATGGGCGGCACCGAACTTCCGTGCGACGCCGGGCATCTGCACGCCGGTCAGGTTGTCGCCGACATCGTCTATCACCCGCGCCGTACTGCTCTGCTCAATGCCGCGGGCGCGGTCGGCGCGCACACGGTCGAAGGTCTCGGCATGCTCGTCCACCAAGCCGTGCTCCAACAAGCGTTGTGGCTCGGCTCCGCCCCGGATCCCGCGGTGATGTGGGCCGCAGCAGAGCGGGAGTTGGCTGGTCGAGGCCAGTAGCCTTGAGCTGATGCTTCGTTACCTCACCGCCGGCGAATCGCATGGCCAGGCGCTGGTCGTGATCGTCGAAGGGCTTCCCGCCGGGCTGCCGATCACCGTCGAGGAGATCCAAGCGGAGATGGCTCGGCGCCGCCTCGGGTTCGGTCGTGGGCCGCGGCAGAAGTTCGAGCAAGACGAGTTGACGCTGCTCGGTGGCGTTCGCCACGGCCGCACCCTCGGCTCACCGGTGGCCATCGAGATCAAGAACAGCGAGTGGTTCCGCAGCGACAAGTGGCACCAAGAGATGTCGCCGGCTCCCGGGGCCACGACGCAGCCGCTCACCCAAGTCCGACCCGGCCACGCCGATCTCGTGGGGATGCAGAAGTACGGCTTCACCGACGCTCGAGATGTGCTCGAACGGGCGAGTGCGCGTGAGACCGCGGCGCGCGTCGCCGCCGGTGCCTTGGCAAAGAAGCTGTTG
>DATBKA010000024.1:0-2223 GCA_036556105.1 Ilumatobacteraceae bacterium
CGACACCCCGAGCAGCTGAACCCGTGAGCCCGGCCTCTTGGGAGTGGCGCATCGCCTCGACGAAGCTGAACCCGGAGCTGGCGGCGAGGGCATCGAGCTTGGCGACCGACGCGTCGCCGATGCCGCGCTTGGGAACGTTGAGCACCCGCTTGACGCTGACCTCGTCGACCGGGTTGGCGACGGCGCGCAGGTACGCCATGGCGTCTTTGACCTCGCGCCGGTCGTAGAAGCGCGTGCCGCCGACGACTTTGTACGGAACCCCAAAGCGCATCAACGCCTCTTCGACGACGCGGCTCTGCGCGTTGGTGCGGTAGAAGACCGCCATCTCCTTCCACATCAGATGCTCGTCGCTCTGCAACGTCTTCAAGGTGCGCGCCACCCATGTGGCTTCGTCACCTTCGTCTTCGGCGTGGTAGCGAACGATCCGCTCGCCGGTTCCGAGCTCGCTCCACAGCTGCTTGTCCTTGCGGCCGGGGTTGTTGATGATCACCGCGTTCGCGGCGTCGAGGATCGATTGCGTGCTGCGGTAGTTCTGGTCGAGGACGATCGTGGTGACGTTGTCGAACGCCTCTTCGAACTGAGCGATGTTGCGCAGGTCGGCACCACGGAAGCGGTAGACGCTTTGATCGTGGTCGCCGACGATCGTGATCTGGCCGTGCTCGGAAGCGAGCGCCAGGGCGATCTCGTTCTGGGCCATGTTGGTGTCTTGGTACTCGTCGATGAGCACGTGCTGGAACCGCTGCTGGTACTCGTGCAGCACGTCGGGATGCGACCGGAACAGCTCGACGGTCTTCATCAGCAGGTCGTCGAAGTCCATCGCCCCGGCCTTCAGCAACCGGGCCTGGTACTCGGCGTAGATGTCGGCGTGCTTGCGCTCGAAGATGTTGGTGGCCTGGTCGGCCGCCTGCTGGGGCGTGATCAACTCGTTCTTCCACAAGCTGATCTGACCCTGAGCGCTGCGCGGCGGGAAGCGCTTGGCGTCGAGATGAAGATCGCGGACCACATACCCGGCGAGGCGCTGGCTGTCGGCCTGGTCGTAGATGCTGAACGTTCGCGGGTAGCCGAGGCGATCGCCGTGAGCGCGCAGCATGCGCACGCATGCGGAGTGGAACGTGCAGACCCACATGCCCCGGGTGACCGGCCCGACCAAGGCGGCAACCCGGTGACGCATCTCCTCCGCCGCCTTGTTGGTGAACGTGATGGCGAGGATGGCCGATGGCGGGACGCCCTCGTCGATGAGGTGAGCGATGCGATGCGTGAGCACCCGCGTCTTGCCGGAACCGGCGCCGGCGACCACCAGCAACGGCCCGCCGCGGTGCACGACGGCGTCGAGCTGGTCGGGGTTGAGGCCGTCGAGCTGGAGCGCCCCACGCCCGTCGGTGACGCTCTCGTTCGGCACGATCATGGTGCTCTCATCCTACGGACGGGGTGTCACGTTGGAAGTCACAGCCCGACCTGTCAGACCAGAATGGCCAGGCCCAGACCGGCGGCGGCCGCCGTGATCCCGACCGCGAGCGTCAAGACCACGTTGCCGACCACGGCCTCGAGGGCCCCCTGCTCAGCGAGGCGGACCGTTTCGAAGCCGAACGTGCTGAACGTCGTGAACGCACCGAGACCACCCGTTCCGAGCACGGTTCGGGGGGCAGCGGTGAGCCCGTGGTACAAGCCGAACCCGGTGAGCACGCCGAGCGCGAAGGATCCGGTGATGTTCACGATGAACGTGCCCCACGGATACTGACCGGCCGTGCGGTTCTGGATGACGGCGTCGAGGATGTAGCGCGCCGGCGCACCGAGAGCGGCGGCGACGAGGAACGCCAACCATTCGAGTTTGGTCACCCGGGCTCCTGACCACGACCGATGTATTTGACCACCTCGATGTCCTCGAGCACGACGAGCCCTTCGCTGATGAGCTCGTCAAGTTGAGGTAGAAACGCGGCGATCGCCTCAGGCCGGTCGACGATGACGATCGCCATCGGCAGGTCGTCGGACAGCGACAACATCCGGGTGGTGTGGATGTGGTTCGACGCTCCGTAACCCTCGACGCCGCGGAACACCGAAGCTCCGGCCATTCCTGCGGCGTGGGCGCGCCGAACGATCTCGGTGGCAACAGGCGTGTGGCCGTGATGATCTGCTTCACCGACGTAGATGGTCAGCCGTTGTTGGGGGCCTTCGAGTTTCATGCTCGCTCCGCGTATGGTCGTTGAGGGATGAAACGGGCGGTAC
>DATBKA010000025.1:0-5888 GCA_036556105.1 Ilumatobacteraceae bacterium
CGAGCTCGCGAAGGGAGGCCGACGTGCAGATGTCGATCACGGGTCCGTAGTCGGGTTCCTTCTCGCCGCTCATGATCTTGCCGTCGGCGAACTGGTTGCGAACCTCCTGTACGACCACACCGGCGGTGCGACCGACGGCGCGGATGGCGAGGGCGGAGAACAGGAACGGCACGGACCCGCCGATCAGCAACCCGATGAAGATCTTCGGCTCGGCGACGTTGATCTGCAGCGGCAGCTCCTTGAACACGCCGTCCTTGAGGTTCTTGGCGACGATGCCGAGCTCGTTGCCGGCGGTCTCGATGAAGCTGGCGAACAGGGCGACCGCGGCGATGACCGCCGAGCCGATGGCGAAGCCCTTGGTGACCGCCTTGGTGGTGTTGCCGACGGCGTCGAGGCTGACCATGATCCGCTCTGGCTCGCCGTGGAACTCGCCGCTCATCTCGGCGATGCCCGCGGCGTTGTCGCTGACCGGACCGAACGTGTCTTCGGAGACGATGACGCCCGTGGTGGCGAGCATCCCCATCCCGCACAAGGCGACGAGGTACAGCGAGAAGGTCAGGTTGCCGCCGCCGAGGGCCAAGGCCACGCCGAGAGCGATGGCGATGGCGATGATCGCGTAGACCGACGACTCGAGGCCGCTGGCGGTACCGGCCAGGACGACGGTGGCCGGGCCCGTCTCGGCGCTCTCGGCGATCTCCTGCACCGGACTGAAGTGAGTACCGGTGAAGTACTCCGTCAGCCGGCTGACGAGCTGGGCGAGGACGAGGCCGACCGCGACGGCGGCGAAGCACTTCCAGCCGGCGTTGGCGTTGTCGTTGCCGACGTAGGCCAAGGCGAAGATGAACGTGCCGATCAACGTCAGCGTGCCGGCGACGAGGAAGCCGCGGTTGATCGGCTTGATCGCGTTCGTCTCGTTGGCCCGGGCCTTGACGGCGAAGACGCCGGCGATCGAGGCAACGACGCCGATGGCGCGAGCGGCGACCGGGAACACGAGACCGAGGGCGGGGTTGGCGCCGATCGAGTTGAATGCCGCGACGCCGAGGATGATCGAGGCGACGAGTGTGACCTCGTAGCTCTCGAACAGGTCGGCGGCCATACCCGCGCAGTCACCGACGTTGTCGCCGACGTTGTCGGCGATCGTCGCCGGGTTGCGCGGATCGTCCTCGGGAATCCCCGCTTCGACCTTGCCGACCAAGTCGGCGCCGACGTCCGCGGCCTTTGTGAAGATGCCGCCGCCGACACGCAGGAAGAGGGCGAGCAGCGAGCCACCGAAGCCGAAGCCGACGAGGATGACCGACGACGTGTTCTGGAACAGGGCGATGATCGCGGTCGCGCCGAGCAGGCCGAGACCAACGGTGAACATGCCGGCGACGCCACCGGTGCGGAACGCGATCGTCAGCGCGTTGGGCATCGAACCGGTCTTGGCCGCGGCCGCGGTACGCACGTTGCCGCGGGTCGCCAATGTCATGCCGATGAAGCCCGTTGCGCCGGACGCCAAACAGCCCATCAGGAAGGCAACGGTGCGCCAGGCGCCGGCCAGCCCGAAGCTCAGCGCCTCGGTGCCATCACCCTTCTTGATGGCGGTCGACGTGAGGAACACGATGACCGCCAACGGCACCAGGATCACGCCGATTGTCTTGAACTGGCGACGCAGGTACGCCGACGCGCCCTCTTGAATCGCCTTGGCGATCTCGCGCATCTTCGGCGTGCCCTCGTCGGCAGAGAGAACGTTCTTCACCAGCAGAAGGCCCACGGCGATGGCCAGCAAGGCGGCCGCGCCGGACAGCGTCAGGACTGCCCATTCGCCGCCTTTGAGGTCGAAGTCTTGGTAGCCGCCTTCGGCGGCGAGGATTGATGGCACCGGTGTGCTTCTCCGGGATCTCGGGCGCGCCCATCAGGTGGCAGCGCTTGGTTGGCAAACGTGGAGAGTGTAGGGACTTTGGGGGGCGAGCGGCGAAAAGGACTGCGTTTGCCGGAAGTAGGACGCCCCCACATCGTCGGAGTACCGTCGGCGGTGATGGCACAGGCAGTCTCGACGCGCGGGCCCGTCACCGGCACCGCCACCGCCAAGAAGCGGCGCAAGCTCTTCCTCCTCGACCTGTATTCGACCGCTGTTGGCAAGAAGTACGCAATGGCCATCAGCGGCATCGCCTTGATGGGCTACGTGTTCGCCCACCTCATCGGCAACCTCAAGATGTACTTGGGCCCCACCGAGATCGACCACTACGGCGAGTTCCTGCGCGAGCTGCTGGTGCCGTTGCTGCCGCGCACGGTCACGTTGTGGTTGCTGCGCCTCGGGTTGATCGCGATGGCCGTGCTGCACATCCACGCCGCGTACTCGCTGACCATCCTCAACCGTCAGGCGCGAGCGGTGAAGTACCAGAGTGAACGCGACTACCAGGTCGCCAACTTCGCCAGCCGCACGATGCGCTGGACCGGCATCATCGTGCTGCTGTTCCTGTTCTGGCACCTCGCCGACTTCACCTGGGGCTGGGTGAATCCGCACTTCGTGCGCGGCGCGGTGTATCGCAACGTCGATGCCTCGCTCTCGCGGGTGCCGGTCGCGGCGCTGTACATCGTGGCCAACATCGCCTTGGGCGTGCACCTCTTCCATGGCGCGTGGAGCCTGTTCCAGTCGATGGGTTGGAACAACCCGCGGTTCAACCGTTGGCGGCGTGGATTCGCGATTGGCTTTGCCAGTCTGATCGTGGTCGGCAACGTGTCATTCCCCGTCGCCGTTCTCGCCGGGATCGTGGAGCGCTGATCATGGACCCCGCCCTCGACGCCAAGATCCCCGCCGGTCCGATCGAGGACAAGTGGGATTCGTACAAGGCCGACGTCAAGTTGGTCAACCCGAACAACAAGCGGCGGTTCAAGATCATCGTCGTCGGCACCGGACTGGCCGGCGCGTCTGCCGCAGCGACGCTGGCCGAGCTCGGCTATCAGGTCGACGCGTTCACCTATCACGATTCGCCGCGACGTGCGCACTCGATCGCTGCCCAGGGCGGCATCAACGCCGCCAAGAACTATCACGGCGACGGCGACTCGATCCATCGGCTGTTCTACGACACGATCAAGGGCGGCGACTTCCGTTCCCGTGAGGGCAACGTCCATCGCCTTGCGCAAGTCAGCGTCGACATCATCGATCAGATGGTGGCCCAGGGTGTGCCCTTCGCCCGCGAGTACGGCGGGTTGCTCGACAACCGCTCCTTCGGCGGGGCCCAGGTCAGCCGCACGTTCTACGCCCGCGGTCAGACCGGCCAGCAGCTGCTGCTCGGTGCCTATCAGCAGCTGGAACGTCAGGTCGGTCTCGGCGGTGTTCGCCTGTGGAATCGGGTCGAGCTCGTCGACGTGGTCGTGATCGACGGCCGTTGCTCGGGGATCGTCACACGCGACCTCGTCACTGGCGAGTTCCACTCACACGCCGCGCACGCGGTCGTGCTGGCGACCGGCGGGTACGGCAACGTGTTCTTCCTCTCGACGAACGCCATGGCGTGCAACGTCACCGCCGCATGGCGTGCACATCAGCGCGGTGCGTACTTCGCCAACCCGTGCTACACGCAGATCCACCCGACGTGCATCCCGCAAGCCGACGAGACGCAGTCGAAGCTGACGTTGATGAGCGAGTCGCTGCGCAACGACGGCCGGGTGTGGGTGCCGAAGAATCCCGACGATCGCCGTCCGGCGGACGAGATCCCCGAGGAGGAACGCGACTACTACCTCGAGCGCCTGTATCCGAGCTACGGAAACCTGGCGCCGCGAGACATCTCGTCCCGCGCCGCCAAGCGCGCCGTCGACTCCGGTCGCGGTGTCGGCCCGCTGAAGAACGGCGTGTACCTCGACTTCTCGGCGGCGATCCAACGCGTCGGCTTCGACACGGTGTGGGAGCGGTACTCGAACCTGTTCGAGATGTACGAGCGGATCACCGGCGAGAACCCGACGAAGGTGCCGATGCGGATCTACCCGGCCAGCCACTACACGATGGGTGGGCTGTGGGTCGACTACGAGCTGATGACCACGATCCCCGGCCTGTACTGCATGGGCGAGGCCAACTTCAGCGATCACGGCGCCAACCGGCTGGGGGCTTCAGCGTTGATGCAAGGCCTTGCCGACGGCTACTTCGTGCTGCCGTACACGATCGGCAACTACCTCGCCCCGCTGCTGGGCAAGCCGGCACCAGGCGCCGACCACCCTGAGTTCAAGGCCGCGGCGTTCGCAGCGCGCGATCGCTTCCAGAACTACCTCGAGATCGGGGGCACACGCTCGCCCGACTGGTTCCACCGCGAGCTCGGCAAGATCATCTGGGACTACTGCGGCATGGAGCGCAACGAGGCCGGGTTGGAGAAGGCGCTGTCCGAGTTGCCCGCGCTCTACGAGGAGTTCAAGCGCGACCTGCGCGTCACCGGCGACGGCGCCTCGGTCAACCAGACGTTGGAGAAGGCCGGGCGCGTCGATGACTTCTTCCAGCTCGGCATGTTGATGTGCCGCGACGCGCTGGAACGCAAGGAGAGCTGCGGCGGCCACTTCCGCACCGAGTACCAGGACGAAGAGGGTGAGGCGAAGCGTGACGACGAGCACTTCGCCCATGTCGCCGCGTGGGAGTGGACGGGCGAGCCGATGAAACCCGTCCGCCATCAAGAAGAGCTGGAGTTCGAAGCAGTGCACCTCGCCACCCGGAGCTACAAGTGATGTCTGCGCACGGAAGGCACCTCACCAACCTCACCCTGAAGATCTGGCGGCAGGCCGGGCCCGACACGCCTGGGCGGTTCGAGACGTATCGCATCGACTCGATCAGCGACGAGGCGTCGTTCCTGGAGATGCTCGACGTGCTGAACGAGCGGCTGATCGCCGACGACCGCGAACCGGTCGTGTTCGACAACGACTGTCGTGAAGGCATCTGCGGGGCGTGCTCGTTGATGATCAACGGTCAGGCGCACGGTCCGCAGCGCGGCACGGCGACGTGTCAGCTGCACATGCGCAAGTTCCAGTCGGGCGACGAGATCGTCGTCGAGCCGTGGCGGGCCACTGCCTTCCCGATCATCAAGGACTTGATGGTCGATCGGTCGCCGTTCGATCGCATCATCGAGAGCGGCGGGTTCATCACCGCGCCGACCGGCGGCGCCCCCGACGCCAACTTGATCCCGATCCCCAAGGTCGTCGCCGACGCGGCGATGGACGCCGCCGAGTGCATTGGCTGCGGGGCGTGCGTCGCTGCATGCCCGAACGGTGCTGCGCACCTGTTCACGGCTGCCAAGGTGAGTCACCTCAACCTGCTGCCGCAAGGCCAGGCGGAACGGTTCAGCCGAGTCGAGTCGATGGTCGAGACCATGGACGAGTACTTCGGTTCCTGCACCAATCATGGTGAGTGCGAGGCCGCCTGCCCGAAGAGCATCTCGATCGACTTCATCGCCTTGATGCACAAGGACTACCTCAAGGCCAAGCTCGCCAACCGCCGCGAGCTGAGCCGCACCTGACGTCGGCGTGTCGGCCTCCTGCCGCAGCGTTTGTGAACTGCGCGCCCGTATGTGGGCCGAAACTCCTCAAACGCAGCGAGGATGGCGTATCAACTTCGGCGTTCCGCAGCCCATGTAAGGTGCCCCTCACTGACTGAAAGGGATTTCTCACATGAGCAACATGACTGATTCGTCGCGCCGTGCCTTCCTCGCCGCCCTCGCCGCCACGGGAGTTGGGGCAGCTGTGCTGCCCGGTGCCGCCGACGCGCAATCGACCGCGGACTCGGGAGAAGGAATCAGCAGCACGGAGGGATCGTCCGCTGCAGCCAGCCCGAACCGTACCGAACTGTTTCCGGCACCGACGGCGGGCACCTACTACACCTTCCTTCTCGGCGGGGAGTTTCAGCCGGCCAACAATACGTACGCTTTCAGCAA
>DATBKA010000026.1:0-2782 GCA_036556105.1 Ilumatobacteraceae bacterium
GACGAGACGACTCCGCTGGCACGGATGCGGGTCAACCTTGACGACAAGATCGCGATTCGGGTCGAGAGTGGAGCGTTCGAGGATCCCAAGCATCCGCGCCAGCAGAGCGAGACGACCACGACGACGTCGATCGGCCGAGTGCTGTTGCGCGTCAAGGACCGACTGCACGGCGGGTTCGCCGATGCGCCCGCTGACGACCAGCTGACCTTGGCGCAGATGGCCGCATGGGAGACGTATTGCGTCGGTCGCCTGGGGCGGATGGGGGTGAACGTCAACCAGCAGCGCTGGCGCTACAACTTCCGCAACCGCCATGGGTTCACCGATGCCGTCGACGCTGCCTTCGACCGTGTCTGGGGCAGCGATCAACTGACGTGGACCGAGCTGTTGGCGATCAGCGTGTCGGCCACCGAGGCCTCGCCGAGTCGATGACCGAGACGACGAGCATCGACGTCAACGGCGTCACCTTGCAGGTGCACGAGGCCGGTGTCCGCGCCAACCCGACGGTCGTGCTGTGCCACGGCTTTCCCGAGCTGGCCTACTCGTGGCGCCACCAGATGGACCCGCTGGCCGACGCCGGCTTCCACGTCGTGGCCCCGGATCAGCGCGGGTACGGCCACTCGTCCGCTCCCGGTGCGGTCGACGCCTATGGGATCGGCGATCTCACCGGCGACCTCCTCGCCCTGCTCGATCACTACGGCAAGACAGACGCGGTGTTCGTCGGCCACGACTGGGGCGCGTTGATCGTCTGGGACATGGCCCGGCTGCATCCCGATCGTGTCCGCGCCGTCGTCGGGGTCAGCGTGCCCTTCGTGCACTGGCCGGCGCCGCCGACAGACCTGATGAAGATGACGTACGGCGACCGGTTCTTCTACATCCTCTACTTCCAGAACCCGCCGACCGCCGAAGACGAGCTCGGCGCGGATCCCTACACGACGATGGCGACGATGCTGTGGAGTGCCAGCGGGCCCGGGTTTGCCGGTCGCGATCTCACCGCTCCGACTCCACCGATGGAGGGTACGGGGTTCCTGACGGTGATGAGCCAGCCGCCGCCGACGCCGTTCGTCGGGGCCGAGGGGGTGTGGCTGACCGAGGCGGACCTTCGCCACTACGCCGACGAGTTCGCCCACAGCGGGTTCTTCGGTCCGGTCAGCTACTACCGCAACCTCGACGCCAACTTCCGTGCCACGAGCACGCTCGGGCCGGAGCGAGTCACGATGCCCGCGTTCTTCATCTCCGGCACGCTCGACGTGGTCGCGGTGATGGACCCGAGCGGCGTCGAGCGGATGCGCAACCTGCTGCCCGACTACCGCGGCGAAGCCATCATCGAGGGCGTCGGCCATTGGACGCAACAAGAAGCCCCAGCAGCGTTCAACGAAGCACTGCTGGGGTTCTTGCGCGATCTCTGATCAGGCCGGAGTCGACTCGGCGGGCGGCAGAGCCGCAGTACCGCGATCGCGGATCAGCTTGACCAGCGACGCGGCGAGACCTTCGATCGAACCGCCATTGCCGGTGACCAACACCTCGGGTACGACCTTGATGTCGCCCTCGGCGATCGCCTTGATCGCGTTGACGAGAGCCGTGGCACCTTCACCGAGTGCTGCCTTCTGGGCTTCGAAGCCCTGCGCGGTGGCAACGCCTTGGGCCTCGATCGCCTTGGCGGTCGCCAGACCGACGGCCTCGGCGCGACTGGCTTCGGCATCACCCATCGCCTGCACCCGGGTGGCGTCGGCGCGACCGATCGCCTCGATCTTGGTTGCCTCGGCGTGGCCGAGCACCTCGACTTTGGCCGCATCGGCGCGAGCAACGGTCTCGACGTACGCGGCCTCACCGCGTGCCTGTTCGGCGCGAGCGCTGGCTTGGTTCCTGTTGATGTCGACCGAGACCAACGACGTGGCCAGCTGACCCTGCATGTCGGCGGTGCCCCGCGCCTTCTCCACCTCGATGCGCGCCGTCTGGGCCCGCTGCTGCTCTTCGAACGTCGCCTTCTCCTGCTTGGCGATCTCACGTTGCGTCAGCACTTCGACGAGCGCATCCGGGAACTCGACGTCTTGGATGTACACGCCGCGGGTCTCGACCTCGTACGAGGCGAGGTAGCGAGAGATCGCCTCGAGTGCAGTCTGCTGCACCTGTTGGCGAGTCTCGATGAACTGGATCGCTTCAAGGGATTGCAGCGTGTTGCGGAAGTGGTTGCCGACTGCGGACTGGAGCACTTCGTTGACGAGGTTCTGCATCGTGCCGACCATCGAGATCACCTTCGGGGCCCGAGTGTCGGGCACATGGATCTGGACCTGTAGGTCGATGCGGAACACGAACCCTTCACGGCTCTTGCCCTCGATCGGCGAGAGCTGCGAGTCGAGGTTGTGGGCCTGCGACACGGCCTCTGCCCAGTTGAGGGTGAGGATGCTGGTCGGCACGACCTCAGCCGCGTAGCAGCGCGGGTTGATCGGGTACTTGCCGGTGCGCAGCGGCTCCTGCCAGATCCCGCGGTGCCCCGGCCGCACGATCGAGCCGAACTTGAACTCGACGCCCGACGTGTCGAGCGTCGGGAGCCCGACGAACGCCTTGATCACCGCGACCTCGCCCTGGTTGACCACGAGCATCGGCACGAGGTCGACGCGAACGAGGAACGGGTTCAGGAGGTACGCGCCGTACAGCAACGGGTCGTGCTGGAGCCCGATCTTGCCGCCGGCCTCGAGGAACGCCTGGTAGTCCTGGTAGTTGTTGTGGATCGTGTTCTTGCTGCCGAGCAATCTCTCGATCAGGTCGGCGTCCTGCACGCCAC
>DATBKA010000027.1:0-7617 GCA_036556105.1 Ilumatobacteraceae bacterium
CGCCCGACAGGGTGGCCGCCTTCACGACCTGCGGCTTGCCGTCCATGTCCTTGACGGTCACCTTGGTGCCGGCCGTGACGTAGCACCCGGCCTCGACCACGCAGTCGTCGCCGAGCGAGATGCCGATGCCGGCGTTGGCGCCGAGCCGGCAGCGCTCGCCGATCGTGATCTGGTCCTTGCCGCCGCCCGACAACGTTCCCATGATCGAGGCTCCACCACCGATGTCGCTGCCGTCACCGACGATCACGCCGGCGGAGATGCGGCCCTCGACCATCGACCGGCCGAGCGTGCCGGCGTTGAAGTTGACGAAGCCCTCGTGCATCACGGTCGTGCCCGCGGCAAGGTGGGCACCGAGGCGCACACGGTCGGCGTCGGCGATGCGCACGCCGCTCGGGATGACGTAATCGGTCATCCGCGGAAACTTGTCGAGACCATGGACGGTGAGCACCTGTCCAGCGGCGCGTAGCCGCAGACGCACGTCGTCGACGCGATCGACCGGCACCGGCCCGATGTTCGTCCAGGCCACGTTGACGAGGATCGCGAACGCATCGTCGAGGTTGATCGAACGGGGCAGGCACAGCCGGTTGGACAGCAGGTGCAAGCGCAGATAGACGTCAGCGGGCGAGCTAGGGGCGGCATCGAGGTCGATGGTCAGCTCCACATGGCAGAGATCGACGCCACGCACGTCGTCGTGCCGCTCGGCGGCGCGCAGGTCGGCGGCCGGCGGCGGAGGATCGCCGAGGCCGAGCTCCGGGTACCACGCGTCCAGCGTCGAACCGTCGCTGCCGATCGTTGCCAGGCCGCGCCCCCAGGCCTGCCTCACCTACATCACCTCCGGCCGCAGCGTCGGGAACAGGATGACTTCTTTGATCGAGTGGACGTTGGCGATCAGCATCGTCACCCGGTCCATGCCGATGCCGAGGCCACCCGTCGGCGGCAGCCCGTACTCCAGGGCGCGCAGGTAGTCCTCGTCGACGGTGCCGGCCTCGAGGTTGCCGGCTTGGCGCGAGGCGTGCTCCTCTTCGAAGCGGGCGCGTTGCTCGACCGGGTCGTTCAACTCGCTGTAGCCATTGGCGAGCTCGCGGCCGAGCACGAACAGTTCGAACCGCTCCGTCAGGAACGGGTCGGTGCGGTCGACGCGAGCGAGGGGGGAGATCTCGACCGGATGCCCGGTGACGAACGTCGGTCGCTGCAGCGCGGACTCCGCCGTGGCCTCGAAGACCTCCTCGATGATCTTTCCGCTGCCCCATGCGGCGTTCCACGACACGCCGTGTTCGTCGGCGATTGCCCGCATCGCCTCGACAGGCATCGATGGATGCACCTCGGTTCCGATCGCTTCACCGACGAGATCGATCATCCGTGCCCTGCGCCACGGCTGGGCGAGGTCGACCTGTTCTTCGCCGATCGTCACGAGCGAGGTGCCCGTGGCGTCGATCGCCGCCTGGGTGATCAACCGCTCGGTGATGTCGATCATCTCCGAGTAGTCGGCGAACGCCTGATAGAGCTCCATCATCGTGAACTCCGGGTTGTGGCGGGTCGAGATCCCTTCGTTGCGGAAGATCCGGCCCATCTCGAAGACGCGCTCCATGCCGCCGACGATCAAGCGCTTGAGGTGCAGCTCGAGGGCGATCCGCAAGAACAGCGTCATGTCGAGGGCGTTGTGATGGGTGACGAAGGGACGAGCATGGGCGCCGCCCGCCTCGACGTGCAAGACCGGTGTCTCCACCTCGACAAAGCCCTTGTCGTTCAGCGTGCGGCGGAAGCTGGCGTTGACCGCGTGGCGGATCTCGAAGACGCGGCGGGCTTCCTCGTTGACGATCAGGTCGGCGTAGCGCTGCCGGTAGCGAGTGTCGGTGTCGGTGAGCCCGTGCCACTTGTCGGGCATCGGGCGCACCGCCTTGGACAGCAGCTCGACTCGTTCGGCTTTGACGCTCAACTCACCGTTGCGGGTGGTCATGATCGTGCCTTCGACACCCAGCCAGTCGCCGAGATCGAGCTCGCCGAACGCGGCGAAGGCGGCGTCGCCGATCGCCGACTTGGAGACGAACAACTGGATCTCGCCGCTGCGATCGACCAAGGTGGCGAAGATCAACTTGCCCTGCGTGCGGCGCAGCATCATCCGTCCGGCCACGGCGACGCGTTGCTCGGTCTCGGTGCCGGCCGCCAACGCGGTGAACTGCTCGCGCAGGTCACCGAGGGTGTGGGTGCGGTCGAAGCGGTACGGATACGGGTTGACGCCGCTGGAGCGCAGCGTCGCCACTTTCTCCAGCCGCTTGGCCTTCTCCGCCGCGAGCCCGCTTCCTGCGGTGTCTCGCTCGACGTCCAGCTCTTCGGCACTCACAAGAGAGAGACGGTATCGGATCGGGTGCACCGCTAGCCTTCCATCGACGTGGCAACTCGGTTCGTGATCATCGGCGGTGGGCCGGCGGGCAACACCGCCGCCACCTACGCGGCGCGCCTCGGCGCCGAAGTGACGATGGTCGAGCGCGACGTAATCGGCGGTGCCGCTCACCTCTGGGACTGCATCCCGTCGAAGACGATGATCGCCACCGGCGGAGCGATGAGCTTCTCGCGGCGGATCCACGGCATGGGCCTCGAACAGCAGCAGGCCGAGGTCGACATCCAGGCCTTGACGAGTCGCATCGAGGGGATCAAGGGCCGCTTGCAGCACGGCGTCACCAGGCTCCTGGAGAGTCAGAACGTGCAGCTCCTGCACGGAACGGCGACGCTGTTGAGCCAGCACGAGGTGCAGATCACCACTGCCGAGGGCACCCGGGTCATGACGGCCGACGCGGTGCTGATCGCCACCGGGTCTCGCCCACGGGTGCCCGATTGGTGCACCCCCGACGGCGAGCGCATCCTCACGACGCGCGACTGCTACCCGCCGCGCATCTTTCCTGAGAGCATCACGGTAGTCGGCTCCGGTGTCACCGGTGTGGAGTTCGTCCACATGTTCACTAGCTTCGGCGCCCATGTCACCCTCGTGGTGAGCCGCCAGCAGGTGCTGCCGCTGAAGGACCCTGAGGTCGCCGCCGTGCTCGAGGACGACTTCCTGCAGCGCGGCGTGCACCTGCTCAAAGGGGCACGCGCCACGTCGATCTCTCGCGAAGGTGACGCGGTCGTGGTCCGTTGCGACGATGGTCGCGTCGTGCACAGCTCGCATGCCGTGCTGGCCATCGGTTCGATCCCCAACAGCGACGGCCTCGGGCTCGATGTGGCCGGCGTCGAGGTCGACCGGGGCGGCTTCGTCACGATCAATCGGCACTGTCAGAGCAACGTCGCCCACATCTACGCCGCCGGTGATGTCAGCGGCAAGCTGCCGCTCAGCAGCGTTGCCGCGATGCAGGGTCGCAAAGTCGCCGAGCACGTGATGGGTCTGCAAAAGGTGGCCCATCGCCATCTCGACTACGACAAGGCGGCCAGCGCGATCTTCACCGAACCGGAGATCGCCGACGTCGGCCTGGCCGAGGCCGATGCCTTCGCCGTCGGTCGCAAGATCAGGGTCACCAAGGTTCCGTTCAGCGCCACACCGAAGGCACTGATCAACAACGACTTCCGCGGCTTCGTCAAGATCATCAGCGACCCGGCCACCGGAGTCGTGCTCGGCGGGTCGATCGTCGGCCGGCATGCGGCCGAGCTGATCAGCGTCATCGCCCTCGCCGTGACCGCCAACCTGAAGGTCACCGACATCGTCGAGAGCCTGCTCGTGCACCCGGCGCTGGCCGAAGCACTGGCCGAAGCGGCCGAGTGATGGTGCCGGTCGACGACGAGCTCGTCCGCCCTGCGATTCCGGCCGGGGCCACACTGGCCACCATTCCGCGGCGGCTCGCCGGCCTGGTCGTCGATCAGATCCTGGTCGCCATCCCGGTCGCGGTGGTCGCCGTCGCCCTCGGCTTCAGGCCGAGCGACGAGATCACGACGCACTGGATGCTGGCGTTCAGCGCCGGGCTCAGCGGTGTCGCCTTCGTGTACGAGACGTTGATGATCGCTCTGCTCGGTCGGACGGTCGGCAAGTTCGCGTTCGGAACGCGGGTGGTGCGGATGATCGACGGGCAGCGGCCGACGTGGTCTCAGGCGGCGATGCGCGCCCTCGTGCCACTGGCGTTCGGGGCCATCCCGCGGATCGGTGTCTACCTCGGGCTGATGGTCTATTCGCTGGCGCTGTGGAACCCGTTGCGTCAGGGTCTGCACGACCGCGCTGCGGGCACCCTCGTCGTCAGGCGATGACGACGACCACGTCGCCCGCGCCGACCGTGTCTCCGGCGCTGACCTTGATCTCCTGCACGGTGCCGGCCATGTCGGCGGCGATCTGGTTCTCCATCTTCATCGCCTCGAGCACCACGACCGCCTGACCGACCTCGACGGTCTGACCGACCTCGACGAGAACCTTGACGATCGTGCCTTGCATCGGGACTTCGACGTTGCCGGACCCGATGGCGGCGACGGCGCCGATCGATGATCGATGCGGCTTCGGGGCCGCCTTGGCGCTCGCACCGGCGATCACGGGGACGTCGGGTACCCACATCTTCACGTCGAAGCGCTTGCCGTTGACCTCGACGGTGGTGGTGCGTTGCACGAGTGCCTCACCGTCGGTATCCGGAGGAGCGGCCGCCTTGAGGGAGGCGATTCCTGACAGGTCGAGTGACTCTTCGACCCACTTCGTCGAGTGGGTCATCGCATCGAAGTCGGGATGGCGGAGGATGGCGAGGTCGGCCGGGATGGTGGTGGCGACACCTTCGATCACCATCTCCTCGAGCGCGCCGATGGTCCGCGCGATCGCCGTCTGCCGATCCTTGCCCCACACGATCAGCTTCCCGACGAGGTTGTCGTAGTACTGGCTGATGGTGTCGCCCGACTGGTAGCCACCGTCGAAGCGGATGCCGAAACCGTCTGGAGGCACGAGTCGGGTGAGTGTGCCGGGCGACGGCAGGAACTTGCCGCCCGCCGGATCCTCGGCGTTGATGCGCACCTCGATCGCGTGACCGCGCCGGCTCGCCGCGACCTGCTGTTGCGACATCGGCAGTGGTTCGCCACTGGCGACGCGCAACTGCCACTCGACGAGGTCGATGCCGGTGATCATCTCGGTCACCGGGTGCTCGACCTGGAGCCGGGTGTTCATCTCCAGGAAGAAGAACTCGCCGTCTTGGTAGATGAACTCGACCGTGCCTGCGTTGTAGTAGCCGACGGCCTTGGCCGCCTTGATCGCCGCCTCACCCATCGCCTCTTCGACACCGTCGGCCAGGGCGTACGCCGGAGCCTCTTCGATCAGCTTTTGGTGGCGCCGTTGCGCCGAACAGTCGCGGGTGCTGACCCAGACGACGTCGCCGTGATGGTCACCGACGATCTGCACCTCGACGTGACGCGGCCAGGTGAGGTAGCGCTCGAGATAGATCTCGTCGCGCCCGAAGAACGCCTTCGACTCGCGGCGGGCGCTGTCCATCGCCTCTTGCACCTCGGCGGCATCGCGCACGACCTTCATGCCGCGGCCGCCGCCACCGAACGCGGCCTTGATCGCCAGCGGGTAGCCGTGCTCCGCGCCGAAGGCGCGGATCGCCTCGGCCGAGTCGACGAAGTCGGTCGTGCCCGGCACGATCGGCGCCCCGCCGCGCAGCGCAGCACGTCGCGAGCTGACCTTGTCGCCCATCTCGTCGATGGCCTCGGGGGGCGGGCCGATGAACGTGACCCCTTTGGACGTGATCGCCCGGGCGAAGTCGGCGTTTTCGCTGAAGAACCCGTAACCAGGGTGCACGCCGTCGGCGCCGCTGTCGTCGATCGCCTTCAGGATCGCAGCGGTGTTGAGGTAGCTCTCCGCCGCCGTCTGCCCGCCGAGCGCAAACGCCTCGTCCGCCAGGCGCACGTACTGTGCGTTGCGGTCGAGCTCGCTGTAGACCGCCACCGTCTTGATACCGAGGTCGCGAGCGGCGCGGATCACGCGCACCGCGATCTCGCCGCGGTTGGCGATCAGGATCTTGGAGAGCACGAGTGCCAATCTTGGTCGATGACCACCCCTGGCGCCACATGGCACATCAGCATCGTCGACGAGACCGGCAGCACGAACACCGATCTGCTGGCCGCGGCTGCGGCGGGCGCTCCCGATCGCAGCGTGCTCATGGCCCGCCACCAGACCGCCGGGCGTGGTCGGCTCGACCGCGCCTGGACCGCTCCGCCGGGTGCCAACCTGCTCGTGTCGATGCTCTTCGCCGACGTCCCCAAACATGCGCACGAACTGACCCAACGCGTGGCCCTCGCCGCGGCAGCGGCGTGTCACGAGGTCGCCTCCGTGTCGCCGACGCTGAAGTGGCCCAACGATCTCCTGCTCGATGACCGCAAGTTGGCCGGGGTGCTCGCTCAGGCCGGAGGACCCGGACCGGCCTACGTCGTCGTCGGCATCGGGGTGAACGTGCAGTGGGCGCCGGAAGGCGCGGCGCGACTCGGCGAGGAGTACGACCCGGTCGACGTACTGCACGCCCTGTTGCGCTGTTACGACGCCCTTCCTGCTGACATCTCCGCGGAGTACCGCGCCCACCTGTCGACACTTGGTCGGAACGTGCGTGTCGAGCTCTCCGAATCGACCGTCACCGGCCGAGCCCTCGCGGTCGAGGCCGACGGGCGGCTCGTCGTGCTCGACGACTGCGGGATCACGCACCGCTTCGACGCCGGTGACGTCGTTCACCTGCGTTGAGGGTGCCGGGTCGGCGAGGCGGCGCCCGGGTACCCTCGGGCCGTGCTCGTGCCCGACGTCGCTCCACGGCCGCGGCGGAAGCACTGGCCGAGCCTGATCGGGATGGCCGCGCTCGTCGGCGTCTGTGGAGCCACCGGGATGTTGATCGCGGCGCGCCACACGATCGACTCGGTGGCGCGCATTCCCGAGGTTGCCGCTCAGCTCAGCCCGTCGGCGTCGGCGATCGAGAACTTCTTGCTCGTCGGCTCGGACAGCAGGGCAGGAATCGATCCGACGGATCCCGACGCCGGGGGCATCGGCACCGAAGCCGACGTCTCCGGCCACCGCAGCGACACGATCATGATCCTGCGCCGCGACAAGGCCACGGGCGATGCGGCTCTGCTGTCGATCCCGCGCGACCTGTGGGTGCAGGTGCCGGGGCACGATGGCAAGCGGCGCATCAACGCCGCGTTCAACGATGGTCCGCAAGTGCTGGTGCAGACGTTGCAGAACGAGCTCGGCCTGCCCATCCACCACTACGTCGAGATCGACTTCGTCGGCTTCAAGGCTCTCGTCGACGCGCTCGGCGGCGTGGAGGTGTGCGTGGACTATCCGACGCGCGACGTCAACACCGGCTTGGAGATCGCCGAGCCGGGATGCCACGTGCTCGACGGCGTGCAGGCCCTCGCCTACTCGCGGAGCCGCCACTACGAGGAGTTCCGCGATGGGGACTGGCACGAGGACCCGGCATCCGACCTCGGCCGCACGAAGCGACAGCAGAAGTTCGTCAACGCGGCGCTGCAGACCGCGTTGGACCGCATCAAGGTCGACCCATTCGCTGCCGGCCGGCTGATCACCGCAATCGGCTCCTCGTTGCGCGTCGACGATGAGCTCGATCCGGTGTCCGCCGCGGCGTCGCTGCGCTCCGCCGTCGATGCCGGGATCGCCACATATTC
>DATBKA010000028.1:0-3756 GCA_036556105.1 Ilumatobacteraceae bacterium
ATTCGAGCCGGGAGCGCGGCTCGTCACCGGCACCGAGCTGCGCACCATGACGGATGCCGAGCTCGACCAGCTCGACGCCGCCGGCTGGCGCGACGCCGTCGAGCGAGTGTCGGTGTTCGCCCGGGTCAGCCCGGAGCACAAGCTGCGGCTCGTCGACGCCTTCAAGGCACACGGGCACGTGGTGGCGATGACGGGCGACGTCGTGAACGACGCGCCGGCGCTGCGCCGAGCCGACATCGGCGTGGCCATGGGCGTCACCGGCACCGACGTCTCCAAGGAGGCCGCCGCCATGGTCCTGCGAGACGACAACTTCTCCACCATCGTGGCCGCAGTCGAGGAGGGCCGGGTGATCTTCGACAACCTGCGCCGCTTCGTCACCTTCGCCATCGCCGGCAACCTCGGGAAGGTTCTCGTGATGCTCGTCTGGCCGCTCCCACTGCTGCTCACGGGCAACACCACCGAGGCCGTCGCCCTGCTGCCGCTCCAACTGCTGTGGCTCAACCTGATGACCGACGGCCTGCTCGGTCTCGCAATGGGCGTCGAGCGGGCGGAACGCAACGTCATGCAGCGGCCACCGAACGACCCGGAGGCCGGCATCCTGACTGGCCGCTACGGCCGGCAGACCGTGCTCGTCGGAGTGGCCATCGGTGTTATCGCCCTCGTCGTCGGCTTCACGTACTACGCCGCCGATCGACCCGAGTGGCAGACAATGGTGTTCACCACGCTGGCGTTCCTGCAGATCGGCCAAGCCCTGGCCACCCGCTCGTCGACCGAGCCGATCTGGCGGCTCGGGCTGCGGTCCAACCCGACCATGGCCGGTGTCGTCGCCACGGTCATCGGCCTCACCTTCGCCGCTCTGTACACACCGCTCAACGAGCTGCTCGACGTGACAGCCCTCGGCGTGGCCGACCTCGCCGTCTGCGTCCTCGGCTCGCTGGTGCTCGTCGCCGTCATCGAGGCCGACAAGGCCTGCCGGCGCCCCCCGATCCCACCAACACCTCTGGAGGTCCTCTCGTGAACTGCCCGACCTGCCCCGACGAACGCCTCGCCATCACCGACCGGCAGGGCATCGAGGTCGACTACTGCCCCGCCTGCCGAGGCATCTGGCTCGACCGTGGCGAGCTCGACAAGCTCCTCGACCGCGCCGATGCCGGTCGACAGCAACGGCCCGACGACCGCCACCGGCGCTCGGAGCCGATCGACGTCGACGACCGTCGGTACGACGACGACCGCAACGAGGACCGATACGACGAGCGCGGCGGGTCGCGACGTCGCCGCCTCGGGATGCTGTCCGACCTCCTGGACTTCGGCTGATGCCCAGCCACACACCCGAAGGGTTGTCCCGATGAACTCTGCCCTTCTCGCCGAGCTGCAACGCCAGTCGGTGTACCCGAGCGTCACCGTGCTGCTGAACACCTCGCCCGGATCGGTGCTCAGCACCGCCGAGCGAGCCCGAGCCGGTCAGCTGATCGACACCGCCGCCGCACGTCTCCTTGGCGACGTCGACGACGGCGTCGCCGCCGGCATCGTCGACCAGCTCCGCGGGCTGCTCGACGAGCAGTCCGGGTTCGCCGCCGGCGATGCGCTGGCGCTCTGCGTGTCGCCCGCCTTCGCCGCTGCGGTGAAGCTCGGCCGGACGGTCACCGAGCGCGTGGTCGTCGACGACACGTTCGCAACGCGCGACCTCGTCGCCGACCTCAACCGCACCGCCGAGTACCGGCTGCTCACGATCAGCGATCGGACAGTCCGCAGCTTCGTCGGCGATCGGCGCCGCCTCGTCGAGGAGCGCGACGAGCACTGGCCGCTGCGACGCCACGAGGAGCACAGCGCCACCGGCTGGGCCAACGCCGTCGCCGAGGCCCTGCGCCGCCTCCAGCAGCAGCACCCGCTACCCACTGTGGTCGCCGGCGTTGCCCGCTCCGTCCGCCGCCACACCGCCGCCCTGGCGCCGTTCCACACCATCGGGTTCGTCCCCGGCAACCACGACCGGACCAGCTGGGTCGAGCTGCACAACGCGGCCTGGCCGGTCGTCAGCGACTGGTTGCGCTCCGACGCCGCCGACGCCCTCCAACGGCTGGACGCGGCACGCTCCAGCCGGCGCTACGCCGGGGGCGTCCAAGAGATCTGGCCGCTCGCCAACGAGGGCCGCATCGACACCCTCGTCGTCGAGGACGGCCACGCACTGCCGGCGCGCATCACCGACGACGGGCAACTCGACCCGACTGAGGAGGCCACAGCTCCGGACGTCGTCGACGACATCGTCGATGAGACGATCGAAGCCGTGCTGCGCCACGGGGGTCGCGTGGTCGTCACCGAGCCGGGGGAGCTGGCAGCCCACCACCACATCGCCGCCGTGCTGCGGTACTGACCTGAAATGCATGTGCTGTCATACCTGTCATCGGTGACTAACGTGACCGTGTGCCACGACGCACCGAGCCGACCGCGTCGACGCCGTCCGACGCCGGGCACTGGACGCTGCTCACCAACCACGGCCATGTCCTCGTGTGCATCGCCCGGGAACCGGACATCCTGCTCAGCGACATCGCCGCCCGCGTCGGCATACGTGAGCGGGCGGCGCACCGCATCGTCAACGACCTCGTCGAGGCGGGCTACGTCGAGCGCACCAAGCGGGGCCGGCGCAACCACTACACCGTCCGCGCCGACCGACCGATGCGCCACCCGCTCGAAGAGATGCACAGCATCGGCGAGCTGCTGAGGACGCTGACGTGACACGACCCAGCGCCCGTCGTGCCGATCCGATCGAGCCGGGTCGCCTCCGCCTGCTCAACATCACCATCGGCCTCGCCCACCTTGCGCAGGCCGTCTTCTTCATCGTGCTGGCGGAAGACGTCCGGTTCGACGTCAGCGCCACGTTCGCCACTGGGCCGCCCGGCGAGCCGGTCACACCCGACCGCCTTCAGGTGCTGTTCTCCTATCCCGTCGCCGTCGGCGTCGCCGCCTTCTCGCTGCTGTCGGCCGGCTTCCACCTGCTCATCGCGTCGCCGTGGGGGTGGCCGAGGTACCTCGGGGAGCTGGCCCACCAGCAGAACCGCTTCCGCTGGGTCGAGTACTCGCTCTCGGCCTCGCTGATGATCGTGCTCATCGCCGGCATCACCGGGATCTCCGACATCGCCGCGCTGCTGGCCCTGTTCGGGGTGAACGCCTCGATGATCCTGTTCGGCTGGTTGATGGAGACGCACAACGAACCGGGTGACAACGTCGACTGGTCGCCGTTCGTGTTCGGCTGCATCGCCGGCGTCGTCCCGTGGGTCGCCATCGGCTGGTACCTCTTCGGCGCCGGCAGCGCAGTCCCCAACTTCGTCTACGTCATCTTCGTGTCGATCTTCCTGTTCTTCAACTGCTTCGCCGTCAACCAGCTGCTGCAGTACCGCCGCGTCGGCCGCTGGGCCGACTACCTCGCCGGCGAGCGCACCTACGTCTGGCTCAGCCTGATCGCCAAGAGCGCCCTCGCCTGGCAGATCTTCGCCAACGTGCTCACGGCGTAGCGCCGCCGCATCGGACAAGCGGCGTCCATTACCGCGCATCCGTGAACGCGCCGACCGCCGATCCACCGTGCACCTCGGAGTGCCGTTCCTCGACACCCGTCGTGCGCGACGCGATGTCCGACTTCCACGTGCGGTACCACGCGGTGGCCAGACCCACGGCCGCGTTCAAGGCGCGCACACGATCGACAATCGCCGTGGTCCTGCCGATTCCGGCGGCGGCGCGCAATGGGGGGATGATTCCACCGACATC
>DATBKA010000029.1:0-2953 GCA_036556105.1 Ilumatobacteraceae bacterium
CGCACCACGGTCCGGACTCCTCCAGCGGCAGATCCGGAACGAGCGAGGCGACGACGCCCGCCGTGAGCAACTGGTGGGCGAACCGCTCGTGCCCGGCGTGATGGATCGTGTTGTAGTACGTCATCACGGCAAGCGGAACGCCGACATCGAGATCACGTGTCTCGTCGAGGATCGACACCGGAGTCGCCCCCGCATCAAGCGCCATCTGCGAGGCGAGCTGAATGACCGGCCCATCCATCACCGGATCGGAGAACGGCAGACCGATCTCGATCGCGTCCGCTCCCGCTGCGGCGAGAGCACGAACGGCATCCTGCCAGCCGGCCAAGCCGCCAGTGACGTACGGCACGAGCAGCTTGTGGCCGGCATCGCGCTTGGCACGCAACGCCTTCTCCAGCGCGCCCGTCATCTGCCGAGGATGTCCATCATCTGGGCCACGTCCTTGTCGCCACGTCCGGACAGGTTGACCAACACCGTGGCACCTTGCAGTGAGGCGGCTTCGCGGGCGATCCAGGCCAGGGCGTGGGCGCACTCCAGCGCAGGGATGATCCCCTCGGTCCGGGCGAGGAGCTGGAACGCGTCGATCACCTCGCTGTCCGTCACGCATGGGTATTCGGCGCGACCGATCGAGGCGAGGTGGCTGTGCTCCGGGCCGACGCCCGGATAGTCGAGCCCGGCGGAGATCGACTCGGCCTCGAGCACCTGCCCGTACTCGTCCTGCATCAGATAGCTGCGCATACCGTGCACGACCCCCGGCTGGCCTCGTCCCACAGCTGCTCCCCCGGCCGGCTCGACACCGACGAGACGGGTCCGCTCGTCGACGAAGCCGGAGAAGAGCCCGATCGCGTTGGAGCCGCCGCCGACGCAGGCGACGACGACATCGGGTACGTCGCCGATCAGCTCACGGCACTGCTGATTGGCCTCGTCACCGACGACGCGATGGAACTCACGCACCATCCACGGGTACGGATGCGGGCCCATCACCGAACCGAGGCAGTAGTGGGTCGTCTCGACGGTGGCCACCCAATCGCGCATCGCTTCGTTGACAGCGTCCTTGAGCGTGCGGCTGCCGCTCTGCACCGACTCGACCTCCGAGCCGAGCAGCTTCATCCGGAACACGTTGAGGGCTTGGCGGTCGACGTCGACGGCACCCATGTACACCTTGCACTCCATGCCGAGCAGTGCTGCGGCGGTGGCCGTGGCGACGCCGTGCTGGCCGGCGCCGGTCTCGGCGACGAGCCGACGCTTGCCCATGCGCTTGGTGAGGAGGGCTTGACCGAGGACGTTGTTGATCTTGTGCGATCCGGTGTGGTTCAGGTCCTCGCGCTTGAGCAGCAACCGCATTCCGAGCTGGCCGCCGAGGTTGTGGCACTCGGTGAGGATCGACGGGCGACCGGCATAGGTGCGCAGCAGGTGATCGAGCTCGGCCCGGAACGCCGGATCGGCCCAGGCTTGGCGAAAGCTGGCCTCCAGCTCCTGGCAAGCCGGCACGAGCGTCTCGGGTACGAAGCGACCGCCGAACTCGCCGAAACGTCCGGTGGCCGATGGTTCTGCCATCAGCGACATCGTCTACTCCTCGTCGTCGGCCCAGTCGTAGGGCATCGAGTCGGGCCCGAGGTGCTGCTGCGGTGCTGCGGCTCGTGCTCGTTCGATGAAGGCCTTGACCTTCATCGGATCCTTGCGCCCCGGTGACTTCTCGACGCCGGTCGACACGTCGACACCCCATGGCTGCACCTTGTGGACCGCTGCGGCCACGTTGTCGGCGTCGAGCCCGCCGGCGAGGATGATTCGCGGCCCCTCGGCCACCTCGCCCAGCAACGACCAGTCGAACACCTCACCGCTGCCGGGGGACGGTGCGTCGACGAGGATCAGGTCGGTGTCGAACTCCTTGGCGCGGCGCGCATCGGAGGAACCGGCGACCACCGCCTTGATCACCCAGCGGATCTGCGCGGCGACCTCGGCCACCATCGCCGGCGTCTCGTGCCCGTGGAGCTGGGCAGCCTTCAACCCGGCGCGGTTGACGGTGTCGATGACGCGGCTCGGCAGCTCGTCACGGAACACTCCGACGGTCAGGATCTCCGGGGGCAGCCGACGGGTGATGTTGAAGATCTGTTGCGCTGCGATCTGACGCGGCGAGGGCGCCAACACGAAACCGACAGCGTCTGCACCCATCGCGACCGCCAGGAGCGCATCGTCCTCATTCGTGATTCCGCAGATCTTGACGAACATCGCTCCCTAAACGTACTTGGCGGTGCGGGGCGCGACCTTGATCGATTTCGCTCAGGTGACGCGCAGCTCGCCGATCGCCGCCGCCGGATCCTTCGCCGTGACCAACGATTCGCCGACGAGCACGGCGTCGTAGCCGGCGCGGCGCAGGCTGGCGGCATCGGCACGACTGCGCACGCCGCTCTCGGCGACGCGCACGACGTCGGCGGGAATGCGGCTCGCCATCCTCACGGCACGCTCGTGATCGACCTCGAACGTGACGAGGTCGCGCTGGTTGACCCCTATGATCGTCGCCGTGGCATCGATCGCCACTTCGAGCTCGGCCTCGTCGTGGATCTCGACGAGCACGGCGAGTCCGATGCTGGTCGCCAGCTCGTGGAGCTCGACCAGCTCCGTCTTGTCGAGCGCAGCGGCGATGAGCAGCACGCAATCCGCCCCCATCAGCCGAGCATCGACGACGTCGCGCTCGCCCACCGTGAAGTCCTTGCGCAGCACCGGGAGCGTGCACGCGGCGCGAGCGGCCTGCAGATCCGCGGCAGAACCGCCGAAGAAGGAGCTGTCGGTGAGCACCGAGAGACAGCTGGCCCCGCCCGCCGCGTAGGTCGCCGCCAGCACTGCGGGATCGAGGTCGGCGAAGAGGTCGCCTTTCGACGGTGAGCGACGCTTGATCTCGGCGATCACGGCCAGGCTGGACTGGTCACGCAGGGCCGCGGCGAAGGGTCGCGTCGCC
>DATBKA010000030.1:0-2244 GCA_036556105.1 Ilumatobacteraceae bacterium
CGAGATCGTGCAACTCGGTAGTGAGGAGCCCGAGCCCGATGGCTACGACCTGCGCGGTGCGTTCGTGGGCAGCGAAGGCATGTGCGGGATCGCCACCAAGATCTGCGTGCGATTGACACAGACCCCGCCCGCGGTGCGCACGATGTTGATGGACTTCGCCAGTGTGGAAGCCGGGGCGCAGACGGTCAGTGCGATCATCGCCGCCGGCATGGTGCCGGCTGCGCTGGAGATGATGGATCAACTGTGCACCCGCGCCATCGAGGAGTACATCCACGCCGGCCTGCCGGTCGACGCCGCGGCGATCCTGCTCGTCGAGGTTGCCGGACTCGCCAATGGGCTCGAGGCCGACGTGCAGCGGATCGTCGAGATTGGCATGGCTCATGGCGCCGGCACGGTGCGCATCGCCCAGGACGAGGCGGAGCGGATGCTGCTCTGGAAGGGACGCAAGAACGCGTTCGGGGCGATCGCCCGCATCAAACCGAACTACTACCTCCACGACACGGTCGTGCCCCGCCGCCGCCTGCCCGAGGTGCTCAAGCAGGTCTACGAGATCGTTGCCCGTCACGACTTGCTGGTGATGAACGTCTTCCACGCCGGGGACGGCAATCTGCATCCGCTGCTCGTGTTCGACAAGCGCGAGCCGGGTGTGATGGATCGGGTGCACGCCGCAGGAGAAGAGATCGTCAGGGTGTCGGTCGCCGCCGGAGGAGTGTTGTCCGGCGAGCACGGCATCGGCCTGGAGAAGCGCGACTTCATGTCGTTGATGTTCACCCCGGTCGATCTGGAAGCGCAGTCGCGATTGCGCCGCTCGTTCGACACCACCGGGCTGGCCAACCCCAGCAAGGTGCTGCCGACGCCGGCCTCGTGCGCCGACGTTCAACACGTGCCGGAGGGCGCGTGGATCTGACGGCGTTCGCCGACGAGGTCGGTTCGAGCGACCCGGTGACCGTCACGGGTCTCGGCACGCGCGGCGGCGCGGTCGAAGGGGTCCGCACCGTGCGGCCGCCGTCGGGCATCGACTGGATCCAGGCCGACGAGATGACGATGAGCTGTGGCGCCGGCACGCCCGTGGCCGAGATCGAGGCGGCATTGGCCGAGGTCGGGCAATGCCTGGCGCTGCCGTCGTCGGGAACCGTCGGTGGCGCCTTGTCCGTGGGGCAGAGCGGGATCCGTCGCCTCGGTTACGGGCCAGTGCGCGACGTCCTGCTGCAGACTCACTACGTGTCCGATCGCGGCGCCGTGGTGCAAGCAGGTGGCCCGACGGTGAAGAACGTCAGCGGCTTCGATCTGTGCCGGCTGCTGGTCGGTGCTCGAGGCACGCTCGGCTTCCTCGGCGACACCATCTTGCGGACCCGCCCGCTCCCTCTGCACTCGCAATGGTTCAGCTCCGACGCCGACGATCCGTTCCCGATCTTCACCTCGCTCTACCGTCCGACGTCGGTGCTGTGGGACGGGTCGACGCTCTGGGCGCTGCTGGAAGGTCACCCCGCCGACGTGGCCAGCCAAGCGGCGCGGTGTGCGCTGGCCGAGTGCGACGGCCCGCCCGACCTGCCCGCCGGCAGCAGGCGCTCCGTCCCTCCTGCGGAGATCGTCACGCTCACCGGCCGGTTCGTCGTCGAGGTCGGCGTCGGGGTCGTCCACCACGCCGAGCCAACACCGGTGCCAGCGCCTCGTGAACCGTCCGTGACGAAACTCGCTCGGCGCATCAAAGCCGAGTTCGACCCCGACGGGCGGCTCAATCCCGGTGTCGTCGTCGGCTGACCTTCCCTTCGTCGCCGCCCCTCCCGGTTCCGTCGATTCGGTCACACGGTCGGCCGAGGCGGCGGCACGCCACTGGGGCCTGGCGCCGCCGGCGCTGCTGCGGATGGGGATGAACGGCATCTTCACCGCCGGAGACGGTGTGCTGCTGCGCGTCACCCGGCCAACAGCGCCTGCCGAACAGGCGATTGCGCTCGGCCATCTGCTTCGCCGTGCGGGCATCCGCGTTCCGACATACCTCCACGACGAGCCGTTCGTCGTTGGCGAGCATTCCGTCTTCGCCGTCGCCGCGATCAAGGACGCCGGGCCCGTCGACTGGCCGGCCGTCGGTGCGATGGTGGCACGGCTGCACAGCCTCGACGCGGCCTCTGTCGCCGCGGTGTTTCCGGTGCCGTTCTGCGGCGACTTTCCGTGGTGGGACTTCACGACCTTGCTCGACGACGTCGGCGGTGATCTCGACGCAGCATCCCGTTCAGCGATCGAGCA
>DATBKA010000031.1:0-4327 GCA_036556105.1 Ilumatobacteraceae bacterium
CACCCAGCCCGACCCGGGTGTCTATCCCGTGTTCGCCAAGACGATGCACACATCGTCTCGCTTCGGCGGCCACTACAGCACGATGACTCACTTCGTGGCGTTCACGCGTGGCAAGAAGACCGGCGCACGCATCGCTTTCCACACAGTGCCGGTGTTGACGAACGGCGAGTTCGCTCAGCCGCTCGAGTCAGTGGGCACTCCCGAGCACCACGGCGACTCCGCCGGCTGCATCCGGGTGCTGCCCGATCAAGGTCCGCTGATCTGGGATTGGTTGCAAAAGGGCGACGAGGTGCACGTCGTCACGTGAGCAGGTCAATGCAGTCCAGGTCGGCCACAGCAGCGAAGAAACGACTCGACCACTCGCGGACCATCGTGACCGAGGCCTCGTTCGGAAGGTCGAACGACCCGGCGTCGATGGGGTACACCGAGGCATACATCAGCGACCATCGGTAGTCATCCCAGCACTGGTCGAAGCTGTAGTCGATCACACCTGACGAGCACAACACTTCGTGGTACTCGGCGACGAGCTCGCGTTCGTTCTGTTGACGCTGCGACGTCTCCAGCGAGCCACCGACGAAGTAGGCGAGGTCGAAGGCGCCCCGCGCCCTGATCGCGATCTGCCAATCGATGACGACCAGACGGCGCGAGGTGGCACGAGCGTCGAAGAACAGGTTACCGACCCGCAGGTCGCCGTGAGCGATCGTGGTCGGATCCGTCCCCAAGTGATCGATGACATCCGTGAAGTGTCTCCGCACGACTTCGCCGGCGGCGATCTGTTCCGTCGTGAGCGCATCACCGAATCGATCGAGAAACGGTGACCAGCCATCGGCGTAGAGCTCGTTCGTGAGGTCGCGTTCACCAGGGCCATCGATCCGCGGCAGCCAGTCGAACGTGTCGAGCTCAGCACGAGACCACCAGTGTGCGTGCATGGCCGCCGCCGACTCGACGACGAGTCGCGCCTCGGCGATCGACGCGCCATCGCTCTGGTCAACTTGGCGGTACCCGCTGAGATCCTCCAACACCAGTATGAACTCTTCTCGCTCGGGCGCTGAGTGGCTGAAGAAACAATGCGGGACAGCGATGCCCGAGTCGGCAGCGAGCTCTTGGTAGAAGCGGACTTCCCGTTCGTAGAACTTGAACGCCATGCCCACAGCCCGATTCTGCGCGGCGCTGGTTGGCAACTTGACGACGACTGACGGCGGCCCCGATGCTTGCGGCCCGTAGGTGAGGTGCACGCGGGCCAGTTCACCGAGTATTCCTGCCTCGAGACCGATGGGTTCGAGGTCGATCGATCGGACGTCGGAACGAAGGATGTCGCCGAGGAACCTTGCTGTCAGGTCGTCGACGCAGTTCGGTATCTCCGACATTGACTGGTCATTTGATCACGGTTCGATCTCGTCGTCACCGCCTCGCAAGTAGGCGATGCCTTCGGCGCACTCGGCGCGGTACGGGCACCAGCGGCACGACACGCCCGGCTTCTTCACCGGGGTGACTCCCTCGACCTGCAGCTCGATGAGCCGATGGATGCCATCCAGCGTGCGCCGCAGCGCGGTGCGCAGCACGCCTTCGGTGACGTCTTCGACGACCGGTTCCGCCGAGTCGAGGTAGAACGTGGCCAGCTTGCGCGGTGGGACGTCGCGGATGAGCGTTTCGACCAGCGCGTAGAAGCGCAGGTCTTCGCGATGCCGCGGGGCGAGGCGGCCGGTCTTGAAGTCGATGATGACCTTGCGGCTCTCCCGACCCTGCGGCCGGCCGATGACCAGATCGACGCGCGCCCGCAGCAGCACGGGATGATCGAGTGGCCACTGCGCGGCGGCTTCGGTGGCCGGGTTGCTGCGCACGTCGAGCGGTGGGAAGCACTCGACGAACTTCGTCACGCGTTCGACTGCCTTGCCACGGAGATCGGCTTCGTCGCCCGGCGAGAGTGCGGCGACCCATCGGCCGAAGTCGCGCTCCTCGTCGGCCAGCCGGGCCAGCGCTTCGTCGACAAGTTCCCGCGGGCTCGGCTCGCCGCGCCAGTTGAGCATCAGTTGGATCGCCTTGTGGGCGACCTGCCCGTGGGCGCGGGCGGGGGTCCACTCGAAGTCGTCGGGAGCGAGGAAGTGGACCTCGCAGTCGTGCACCGAGTTGAGCGTGTGCTTGGTGATGAACAGCGTGTTGCCTTCCAGACGCTCGTTGAACTGGGCGAACGCCTCGTCGGCGCGGCTCTTGAGGTCTTCGACGAAGCTGGCGTCGAACACCGTCGGCTCCGCGGAGCGGCGCAGAAGGGTCAACGTGCGCTGCTGCGCCGGGTTGAGCTGCACCGGTTCGTCCACGTGGCCGACACTAACCAGAGGGTGTCACATCGTGAACGATGTCTCGATCACCGTGTCACACCCCGGCGCGACACTGATTGCATGCCGGTCAACAACACCTCCCTCGACTTTGCCCATGCGGCACGCACCATCGGTCGCGAGGTCCGTCGTCGAGGTCTGGTTGCGCCCGGGTTCCGCTGTCCGCCGCGCATCGCCGGTGTCGATCGCTCGCTGCGCCGCGTCAACAACGGGGCGGTCGTGGCCGTGCAACTGAAGGGTCGGCCGTGGGCGGCGATCGTCGGCGACATGATCGAGGGGGTGATCGTCACCAACCAACTCCAACCACCTCAGTCCGACCGGTTGCGCTCCGAGCTGTGGCTGGCCCTGGGCTTCGAAGGGCGCAGGTTGCGCCCAGTTGCCTAGCGCAGGGGCTTAGGTCGGCACCGCGATCAGCGCCACGACGGTGGTGTTCGGCGGCACTTCCACTTTGGCGCTTTGCAACAGCTTGTCGTCGAACGCCTTCGGGCCCATGGCAACGATGATCAGCGCTCGCCCGCCGAAGTCGGTGTACGCGCCTTGGGCAACGTCGTCGAAGGGCAGCACCGGGGGGATGTCGAACTGCCCGAGGCCCTCGTCGGTCAACGCTTGTGTGTAGGCATTGATCGCGTCCTCTGGGCTCAGTGTGGTGGTGCGCATCTCGCTGAACACCTGGGTCGGCCCGGCGCCGATCGAGGCAGCGACGGCGGGGAGGGCGACGACATCCGAGAAACCCTCGGGGACGGGGAGGGTGTCCCACCACTCGGGCCTGGGCACCACTGGATCGGGATCGCACACCGTGTCGGGGTCGGGGAGGGTGAGGTCGGCGAGGAGGGCGCCCTCGATGTTCGTGACGCAGGTGTTCGCACCGAGCTGACCGTGTCCCTCACCCGTGAACGTCACCAGGCGAGCGTTGGGACCGAGTTCGGCCGCCATCTCGTGTGCCCATCGAATTGGTGTCGCCGGGTCGTTCTCGCCGCCGACCAACACGATCGGTCCATCGCCCGAGTAGCTCAACGGCTCGGGCGACACGTCACCGACCAAGGCGCTGCACTGGTCGCTGTCGTTCAGGACCGTCTCGGCGGTGATGTCTGCGCCGAAGCGCGGCGCCAGGGCGCGCAACTCGGCCGCGAGTGCCGCCGGGTCGTCGGGTCGATCCGGGGTGATCCCGCTCGCACACGAGAGCACTGGAAACGACTGGGTGATCGTGTTGTACGTGCCGTCCTCGTTGCGACCGCTGTAGGCGTCAGCCAGAGCGAGGAGGCCGCTGACATCCCCGGCCTCTGCGTTGGCGAGCGCTTCGCCGAGCACGGGCCAGTCGCTCTCGCTGTACAACGCGGCCTTTGTCGCCAGTTCGAACAGGGCGTTGTTGACGACGCGCCCGTCGGGTGCGGTCACCGGCTCGTCGTCGAATCGCTGACGCAACGCGTCCCAGCGCGCCGGCACATCAGCAGCGGTGAACTGACATGTCGAATTGCTCTGACACCACGCCGCCCAGTTGTTGAACGCGCCTTCGAAGCCGACGAGCTGTGTTTCGTACTGCTGCTCGATGGTGTCGCCGTTCGGTTCGAACACCGAGTCGAGTGCCATTGCCCTGACCCGATCAGGGAACATCGTCGCGTACACCGCACCGAGATACGTGCCGTACGAGGCGCCGAGGAACGTGATCTGCTCGTCGCCCAGCGCAGCGCGGATCGCGTCCATGTCGCGAGCCGTGTTGACCGTGTTGTAGTAGCGCAGCGTGTCGCCGTACTTCTCCTTGCAGCCATCGACGAACCCGGTCTTGGCCTCGTCCGCCAACTGCTGCTCGGCGGGCGTGTCTGGCGTCGGATCGACGTACAGGTGCTGATCCTGGAACTCATCGCTCACGCAGCGGATCCCGTTCGAGCGGTCAACACCACGTGGGTCGAACCCGATCAGGTCGAACGACTCGAGCCCGAGCGCCGACACAATCGACGTACCACCGATGGCGATGTAGTCGAAGCCCGAGCCACCAG
>DATBKA010000032.1:0-5345 GCA_036556105.1 Ilumatobacteraceae bacterium
GCGGTGCTCGCCCTCGCCGATCGGTTGGGCCTCGCCCTCACCGATCGCGTCGCCGACGTCGACCCGGCAGCGACGCTGATCGACGCCGGTGGCCGTGCCGTGCCGATGTCGATGCACGCCTCGATCGCTCCCGACCTCGAACACTGGGAGCGAGCCGTGTCGTGCCTGCCGGACGACGAGGTCACCGAGCGCGCCACCCACGCCGACCTGATGCACTCACTCGACCTCTCCGTGCTGTCCCGCCTCGTCATCGGCCGACACATCCGCACCGAGTTCATGCTCCCGCCGGAAGAGGTCAGTCAGCGGTACGCCGCCGGGCTGGCGCGGCTGCAGGGTGCAGGCCGTCGGGAGTGTCATCGCATCGTCGGAGGCAACGATCAGCTGGCGGGCGGCCTCGCCGCGGCACTCGAGCATCGCATCAGGCTCGGCGTGACCGTGCAGTCGATCGACGCCGACACGGGCGAGGTCACGTTGTCGAGCGGCGACGTGCTGAGCGCCGCCGTCGTGGTGGCCGCCGTGCCGTTGCCAGTTCTGTCGCGGCTGTGGCGGGAGATGCCGCTCGAGCTCGGCGCTGTCGGGTACGGGATCGGCGGCAAGATCAGCGTTCAGTTCGATCGCCGGATCTGGCGCGACTACGGCCGCAACGGCACCGTGCTGACCGAGCGAGCATGGGGACACCTGTGGGAGACGACCGATGATCAGCACGGCGATCGCGGTGTGCTGACCAACCTGTTGTCGTCACACGACGGCGCGGCCTTCGCCGCGCTGCCCGAGGCCCCCGAGCGTCTGATCGCCGAGATCGATCGTCTCTTCCCCGGTGCGAAGGGGCTGTCCGGCGAACGTGTCCACACCGACTGGACCAACGACCCGTTCAGCTTGGGTGCGTACAGCTGCTTCGGGCCTGGCCAACTTGCGGTGGCGCGGCCGGTGATGCTCGCCGCACACGGTCGGCTGCGACTCGCCGGCGAACACACCAACGAGTTCGGTGGGTTCATGGAGGGTGCAGTGAGGAGCGGGCTCGCCGTGGCCGCGGCGATCGCTACCTCCTGAACTCGGAGCCGCCGCTCGACGCGGCGCTTCGTAGAATCTGAGTCGTGCGGCGACCGGGCGGACACGAACTGCCCGAGGACGAATCGTTGCATCACTTCGGACCGAGTCAATGGGCGATGACAGCGGCCGTGGCCGCGATGTGGGGCAGCTCGTTTCTGTGGATCGCGATCGCCATCGATCACGTCGACACCGGCGTCGTGCCACTCGGACGGTGCATCTTCGGCGCGCTCGTCCTCGCTGCACTGCCGGCAGCGCGGCGCCGCATCGCCCGCGAGGACTGGTTGCGGTTCGTCGTGATGGCGGTGCTGTGGATGGCGGTGCCGTTCCTCCTCTATCCGACGGCCGAGCAGACCGTCAGCTCGTCGATCACGGGAATGATGAACGGCGGTCTGCCGATGATCAGCGCGGTGGTCACCGCGTTGTGGTTGCGGCGCGCACCATCTCCGTTCCGGATCCTGGCGGTGATCGTCGGCTTCGCCGGCATCATCGTCATCTCCGTCTCGTCGGTCGACGATGGACGCTCGGCAGACGTGAAGGGCCTCGTGCTGCTCGTCGTTGCGCTGCTGTGCTACGCGATCGCCGCCAACGTCGCCCGGCCGATGTATGTGAAGTACGGATCGCTGGCGCCGATGTTGTGGATGGCGACCCTCGCCGCGGTGATCTCGTTGCCGTACGGAGTCGTCGGGCTGGTGCGGCGCGGCATCGACGTCGAAGCGCTTGGCGCGTTGTTCATGTTGGGGGCAATCGGCACGGGCATCGCCTTTGCCCTCTACGGCGTGCTGTTGTCGCGAGCGGGCACGGTGCGCGGCATGATCGGAATCTTCTTCACACCGATCGTCGGCGCCATCCTCGGTGTCGCCGTGCGCGGCGAGAAGCTCCACGCGCTCGCGTTCGTGGGGATGGCAATCGTCATCGTCGGCGCGGTGATGGTCAGCCGGCCGGAGCCGGCACTCGAACCGGTGCGCGAGCTACTGCCCGAGGGCCTGCTCGAGGTCGGCGACGAGGTCGGCAGTGGCCTCGATGCCGACCGAGAGACGTAGCAGGTTGTCGGGCACTTCCAGCGGAGAGCCAGCCGCGGACGCGTGGGTCATCCGCCCGGGGTGCTCGATGAGGCTCTCCACCGCACCGAGCGATTCGGCGAGCGTGAACAGCTTCGTGGCCGCAGCGACTCGCAGGGCGGCCGCGCTGCCGCCCTTCAACGTGAAGCTGACCATTCCCCCGAAATCGCGCATCTGCTTCGCTGCCGCTGCATGCCCTGGGTGATCAGGGAGCTGCGGATAGAAGACGCGCTCGACGGCGGGATGCCCGACGAGCACGTCGACGATCGCCCGCGCGTTCGTGCAATGCCGATCCATGCGAACTGCCAGCGTCTTGACACCGCGGAGGACGAGGTAGCAGTCGAACGGTGCCGGAACCGCGCCGGCCGCGTTCTGGGTGAACGCCAACCGCGCCGCCAGTTCGTCGTCGTCGACGGCGAGGAACCCACCGACCACATCGCTGTGGCCGCCGAGGTACTTCGTCGCCGAGTGAACGACGATGTCGGCGCCGAACGACAACGGCTGCTGCAGGAACGGTGTCGCGAACGTGTTGTCGACACACACGAGCGCGCCGCGGGCATGGGCGACCTCGGCAATCCGCTCGATGTCGAAGCAGCGCAGCAGCGGGTTGGTCGGCGTCTCCAACCAGACCAGGCGCGTGTCGTCGGGCCACGCGGCGACGAGGCCATCGATGTCGATGAGGTCGACCGCGGTCCACGGCAGCGCAGTGTGCACCTTCGAGATCAGCCGGAACGTGCCGCCGTAGGCGTCGTTGCCGAGGAGCACTCGGTCGCCGGGGTCCAACAGACGTAGGACGTTGTCCTCGGCGGCCAGACCGCTGGCGAAGGCGAGGCCGTGCCGGCCGCCTTCGAGCGAGGCCAGGCAGCTCTCCAGCGCGGCGCGGGTGGGGTTCCCGCTGCGCGAGTACTCGAAGCCTTTGTGGCCGCCGACCCCGTCTTGCGCAAACGTGGTGCTGAGCGTGATCGGCGTGACTACGGCGCCGGTGATCGGGTCAGGCTCCTGCCCGGTGTGCACGGCGCGCGTCTCGAACCCCCACGCGGTCTGCTCCTCGAGCTCACCCATTCGCGTCACCGGCCCGCTCGAAGTACGTGAGCAGATCGGTTCGTGTCAGCACGCTGAGCGGCCGGCCTCCCGACAGCACGAGCAGCGCCGGTGACTTGTCGAGCATCTCCACGGCGATGGCGACCTTCTGCCCGGCGCCGACCGTCGGCAGCTTGGGGCTCATCACCTTCTCGACAGGGGTGTCGATGATCGACGGGTTCTGATACACCGACTCCATCAAGAACAGCTCGTCGACCGAGCCCGACACCTCGGCGTTGGCGAACGGTGGCGTGTTCTTGCACACCGGCAGCTGACTGACGCCGTTGGCGCGCATGATCTCGATCGTCTGGCGCACCGTGTTCGACGGGTTGACGTACAACAGCGACGGCGTATCGCCGCGTGTTGCCAGCACCGCGGCGATGCACTCGTCGCATTCACGCAGGAACCCGTAGTTGGCCATCCATGAGTCGTCGAAGATGCGCGAGAGGTAGCCGCGACCCGAGTCGGGGTTGAGCACGACGACGATGTCGTCGTGGCCCGAGCGTTGCGCCACCTGCACGGCGGCGGCAACAGCCAGCCCACCGGAACCGCCGATGAGGATCCCTTCCTCGCGGCTGACCTGTCGTGCCATCAAGAAGCTGGCTTCGTCGCTGATCGGGATGACCTCGTCGTACAGTTCCGGTTGCCACGCATCGGGAAAGAAATCTTCACCGACGCCTTCGACGAGGTAGGGACGTCCGGATCCGCCGGAGAAGACCGACATCTCCGGGTCGGCGGCGATGATCTTGACGTCGGGGTTGCGCGACTTCAGGTACCGCGCCGTGCCGGTGATCGTTCCGCAGGTTCCGGCGCCGGCGACGAAGTGGGTGATCCGCCCACCGGTCTGCCGCCACAGCTCTGGGCCGGTGGTCAGCTCGTGCGACAACGGGTTGTTCGGATTGGCGTACTGGTTCGGGCGGAACGCGTTGCGCTCGGCAGTGACCCGTTCGGCGACCTTGTAGTAGCTCTGGGGGTCTTCCGGTGGGACCGCGACCGGGCAGACGATGACCTCCGCTCCGTACGCGCGCAGCAACGAGACCTTCTCCGGACCGTTCTTGTCGGTCATCACGAACACGCACTTGTAGCCGCGCTGGGCGGCGACGATGGCCAGCCCGACGCCGGTGTTGCCGCTCGTCGGCTCGACGATCGTGCCACCCGGTTGGAGCAGACCGTCGCGCTCGGCGGCGAGGATCATCTCCATCGCCGGCCGGTCCTTCGCCGACCCGCCAGGGTTGGTCGTCTCCATCTTCATCGCCAGCACGCACTCGATGCCGTGGATCTCGCTGGTGCGCTTCAGGCGCACGAGGGGCGTCTCGCCGATCGTGTCGAGCACGCTGTCGGCGATCGAAGTGCCGTGCAGCCGGGTGTCGGCGGAGTCGTCACCCCAAGGCATGGTGCAAGGCTATCCGGCGACCGTCAGCACGATCTTCCCGACGTGCTGCTTGGTGAGGAACAGCCGCTGCGCGGCGACGATGTCGTTCAACGGGAATGTCGCCGCGACGACCGGGCGGATCTCGCCGCGCTCGACGTACCCGATGAGGTCGGTGAACACGTCGGGGCCGAGGTCGGTGCAGCCGTACAAGGTGAGGTCGTTGAGGTAGAGCGTGCGCAGGTCGAGCTCGACCCAGTGGCCGGCGATTGCACCGCTGGCGGCGTACCGGCCGCCGCGCCGCAGCACGTCGAGCAGCGCCGGCCAGACCGGACCACCGACGACATCGATCACCACATCGAGGGATCGCCGACCGAACAAGGCGACGAGATCGGTGTCGCGAGGGAGGACCGTGTCCGCGCCGAGTGACCGGACCTCGTCGTGTTTGGCCTCGGCGGCGAGGGCGATGACTCGCGCTCCTCGGCGCTTGGCGAGTTGCACCGCGGCCGAGCCGACGCCGCCCGACGCGCCGGTGACGATGATCGTGTCGGATGACGATGCGTTCACCCGTGCCAGCATGTTCTCGGCGGCCGAGTACGAACACGGCAGCGAGGCGAGCTCGGTGTCGGTCCATGTCGAATCGACGCGCCGTGCGTACAACTCCGGCACCACCGTGTACTCGGCGAACGCGCCGTCCGCGTCCGAGCCGAAGTAGGTCGGCGTGGTGCGCGCGCCGTCGGAGTTGTGGAAGACGGGCTCGACGATCACGCGCTCGCCGATGCGGGTCG
>DATBKA010000033.1:0-2361 GCA_036556105.1 Ilumatobacteraceae bacterium
GACCGCACCTACACCACGCCCGACGGCGGCGAATTGACCCTGCCCGGGCGTTCGCTTCTGTTCGTGCGCAACGTCGGTCACCTGATGACCACCGTGGCCGTGCTCGACTCCGAGCTGCAGCCGATACCGGAAGGGCTGCTCGACGCGATGGTCACGGTGGTGTGCGCGATGCCGGCGCGCCGCCCCTCGATCTACGTCGTCAAACCGAAGATGCACGGCCCCGACGAGGTCGCCTTCACCGACCAGATCTTCACCCGTGTCGAGCAGGTCCTGGGCCTGCCGGCCAACACGGTCAAGATCGGCATCATGGACGAGGAACGGCGCACCACCGTGAACCTCGCCGAGTGCATCCGCGCCGCCAAGTCGCGTGTCGCCTTCATCAACACCGGGTTCCTCGACCGCACCGGCGACGAGATCCACACCTCGATGGCTGCTGGGCCGATGGTCCGCAAGGCGGACATGCGCACGCAGCGCTGGATCCTCGCCTACGAGGATTGGAACGTCGACACCGGGATCGCGTGCGGGCTGCCCGGCCGGGCCCAGATCGGCAAGGGGATGTGGGCCGCGCCTGACCTGATGGCCGACATGCTCAGCCAGAAGATCAACCACCCACTGGCCGGAGCGAACTGCGCCTGGGTGCCCTCGCCGTCGGCGGCGACCCTCCACGCCACCCACTACCACCGCGTCGACGTGCGCGCTCGCCAGCGCGAGCTGGCTGCGCGACTCTCGGCGGAGGGGCCGCGGGCGACGATCGAGGACCTGCTGCAGATCCCGTTGGCGCCGGCGATCGAGTGGACCGCCACCGAGATTCAGGCCGAGCTCGACAACAACGCCCAGGGCATCCTCGGCTACGTGGTCCGCTGGGTCGACCAGGGCATCGGCTGCTCGAAGGTGCCCGACATCCGCGACATCGCCCTCATGGAGGATCGCGCCACCTGCCGCATCTCCTCGCAGCACATCGCCAACTGGTTGCTGCACGGGGTGACCGATCGCGACCAGGTGATGGAGACGATGCGACGCATGGCTGCGGTGGTCGACCACCAGAACGCGGCAGACCCCGCCTATCGCCCGATGGCGCCGGAGTACGACGGCCCCGCCTTTCGTGGCGCCTGCGACCTCGTGCTGTCCGGGGTCGAGCAACCGTCTGGCTACACCGAGCCGATCCTCCACGCTCGCCGGCTCGAGCGCAAGGCACTCGACGGCGTCAGCCCGCTCCCACGTTTCGACGCCTGAGCGCGGCGATCAACTGCGGCACCGCCTCGGCGACGTCGGCAACGATGCCGAAGTGAGCCAGGCGGAACATGACCGCGTTCGGGTCGCGGTTGACGGCCACGATCGTCGCCGAGTCCTGCATCCCGACTGCGTGCTGCAGCGCACCGGAGATGCCGCACGCGACGTACAGCTTCGGGTGCACGGTCGCCCCGGTTTGCCCGACTTGCTGTGATCGCTCCGCCAATCCCGCCTCGACCGCACCGCGGGACGCGGCGACGCGTCCGCCGATCGACTCGGCGAGCACCTCGATGAGATGCCAGCGCGTCTGGTCGCATCCGGCACCGCCGGCGATCACGACATCGGCATCGCGGAGGTCGACATCGGCCGCGGAGATCCGCCGCTCGATCACCTCGACGCGCAGATCGACGTCGCGGAGCGCGACATCGAGGTGCTCGACCCGCAGCCGGCGCGGCACGGACCGCAGCTTGAACACTCCGGGCCGCACTGTCGCCATCTGCGGTCGTGCCTCGGGGCACAGACAGGTCGCCAGCACACCTCCGGCCATCGCCGGACGGACCATGTGCAACAACCCCTCGTACGTGACGCCTTGCCTGGTCCAGGTGTCGACATAGAGATCGGTGCAGTCCGCGGCGAGCCCGGTGTCGAGCATCGAGGAGAGCCGCGGGGCAAGATCGCGACCCGTCGTGGTCGCCGCGAACAGCACCACGTTCGGCCGCTTGGCTCGCACCGCGTCGGCCAGCACGCGCGCGTACGGCTCGGCGCGGTAAGCGGCGAGCTGTGGATGCTCGGCGACATACACGACGTCGGCACCGTGCTGCGCAGCAGCAGCCGCTGCGTCGACAACTGTCGACCCGAGCAGCACCGCCCCGACTCCCCCACCCAGCAACGGCGCGAGCGTCGCCGCCTTGCCGAGCAACTCGAGTGAAGCGCGGTCGATCACGCCGGCGTTCATCTGGGTGACGACCCACACACTGGTGCCGCCGGTCGCGTTGTCGCCGACCGGCATTGCGTCGACTCGGTCCTCCACCATCACCGCACCAACGTCCCGAGCGGTGAAGGCACCCCGGTCGATCAGCTCGGCGACAAGATCGTCGAAACCGAAGTCGTCGCCGACGAAGCGACAGCCAC
>DATBKA010000034.1:0-15744 GCA_036556105.1 Ilumatobacteraceae bacterium
GCTGTGCGACCAGATGGACGGTTGGCTGTCGATGCTTGCCGCCAACCTGCCGGATGGCTGGGCACTCGCTGCGACCGGCGGGTATGCGGCGTACCGGCTCGCCCCAGGGAGCGACGTCGACGTGATGCTGCTCCACCCCGCCAAGAACGTGTCCGCGAGTCAGCTCTCCGAGATGGCCGCCATGCTGTGGTACCCGTTCTGGGATGCCGGCCTGAAGCTGAGCGCAGCCACGCACACCAAGCGCAGCGCGCTCGAGTTGGCGAGCCGTGACCTCGTCACGATGACGTCGTTGACGGGCATGCGCGCCCTGGGCGGCAGCGCGACGCTGGCGGACACCGTCCGCGCCGAAGCGTTGGCGATGTGGCGCAGAGACGCATGGGACTGGCTGGCCAAGCTCAGCGCGGCCAACGAGGAGCGGTGGTTCAAGTTCGGCGACGTCGCCTCACGGCTCGAGCCCGATCTGAAGGACGGGCGCGGCGGCTTGCGCGACCACGACGCGGTGCGGTGGGCGCTGCGGACGGAGCAGGAGGTGGTCAGCCGGTCGCTGGAAGGCCCGCTCGACGACCTCGCCGTCGCTGCCTCGACCCTGGCCGCGGTTCGTGGCGAGCTCCACCGCCTCACCAACCGGTCTTCGAACGTGCTGCCCCTCGAGGATCAGGACGCGGTCGCCGCCGCCAGCGGGTTCGACGACGCCGACGAGATGATGCTGGCGGTGTCGGCGGCAGCGCGCGTCATCGAATGGACGTGTGGTCGTTTCTGGGAACGAATCGAGGAGCACGCCCAGCGAGTCGCCAAGAACCGCTCCCGCCCGCGGCACTCCCGTGAGCCGCTGGGACAGGGCGCGCAGCTCGCCGACGGGGAAGTCGAGCTCGCCGCGGATGCCGACCTCGCCGACCAGTCCACGATCTTCCGCGTCGCCGCGTCCAGCGCTCATGGCGGGCATCGGCTGGCGCGCAGCGCGCTGCTGCGCATGGCGAACACCCCGACTCCACACGTCGAGCGGTGGACGAGCCGGACCCGGCAGGAGTTCCTCAGCCTGTTGGGCTCGGGTGAGAATCTCGTGCGGATCGCGGACGCGCTCGAGTTCTTCGGGCTGCTGAGCCGCTTCCTGCCCGAGTGGCGTGTCGTTCGCTGCCGGCCGCAGCGCAACGCGTTCCACGTGTTCACCGTCGACCGGCATCTGCTGCAGACGGTCGTCGAGGCCAACGCCCTCGTGCGGACCGTCGCCCGCCCCGACATGCTTCTGCTCGGTGCCTTGTTGCACGACATCGGCAAGGGGCATCCCGGGAATCACACCGAGGTGGGCACGCGCCTTGTCGTCGACATCGCCACCCGGATGGGGTTCGACGCGGCCGATGTCGACACGTTGCGCTGCCTCGTCGAGAATCATCTGCTGCTGCCGGAGACGGCGACTCGCCGCGACCTCGACGACCCGCGCACGGCGCAGATCGTCGCCGAGCGCGTCGGCAGTCTGGAGCGTCTGGAACTGCTCCGTGCACTCGTGGAAGCGGACAGCCGAGCAACCGGCCCGACAGCCTGGAACGGCTGGAAGTCCGGACTGATCGACGACCTCGTGCGCGTCACATCGGAGGTGCTGCGCGGCCACGAACCAGCGGCGATCGCCAAGCGCGACACGAAGCAGTTCGCCGCGCTGGTCCGCCGGTTCCGCGACGAAGCCGTCCCGTGCCTCGAGCACGTCGCCGGTGACGACTTCGATGTCGTGACCGTGGCGTCCGCCGACCACCGCGGGCTGTTCGCCGAGATCGCCGGCACCCTGGCCCTGAACGCTGTCGAGGTCGTCAGCGCCGACGTCTGGACGAGTCGCGACGGGATCGCCGTCGACCGCTTCCAGGTGCGCTGCAGCTCCGATCCCGACTGGGAGCGCGTCGAACGAGACCTTCGTGGGGCGGTGCGGCAGACACTCGACATCGTGGCCGCGCTCGAGCAGCGCATGCGCCAGGCCGCACGACTGCGCAGGCCGACTGCCGCCGCCCCGCCGCAACTCGAGGTGCTGATGAGCAACGAGTCGTCGACCGAGACGACCGTCATCGAGGTCCGTGCCCCCGACGCCGTCGGCGTCTTGTATCGCCTGGCGGCGACGCTGCGCGACGTCGATCTCGACATCCGTTCGGCGAAGGTCGCCACCCTCGGGCACGAGGTGGTCGACGTCTTCTACGTCGACCGGATCGCCGAAGATCGCCATGAGCCCGTGCGCAGGGCGTTGATGGCGGCGCTGATGCGCTCGCGGTGAGTCGGTGCGTTTCAGGCTGCCTTGACGACAACTTGTTTCAAGACCGACATGGTGCGGGTCGATAAGACAACGTGGCGGTTTCCGACGAAGACCTCGCCCATCTGTTGCGGCGTACGGAGTTCGTGGTCCGGCCGAGCCGGCTCGCCGAACTGAAGACGCTCGATCTGACGTCGTACGCGGCCGCGGTCGAGAACGTGATCAACGTCGGGCTGAATGGCGCGCCGGCGCTCCCTGCCTACTTCCAGAGCGAGGACACGAACAGCGGGTGGGATCAGTACGTCGCCGCCTGCTCGTTCTGGATCAACGCGATGGTCACCAAGGTTCGCCCCTTCCAGGAGAAGATGACCCTGTTCTGGCACGGGCACTTCGTCAGCTCCTGGTGGGACGTCGGCAAGGGCTTCCACCTGATGCTGCAGACGCAGATGTACCGGGACAACGCCCTCGGCAACTTCCACACGCTCACCCAGAACATGGCGATCGACCGGGCGATGCTCGTCTACCTCTCCAACGCGGAGAACCGGAAGGGTGCACCGAACCAGAACTTCGCCCGCGAGCTGATGGAACTGTTCACGCTCGGCGTCGGCAACTACACCGAAGCCGACGTCGAAGCCGCGGCACGGGCCTGGACCGGGTACAACGCCGATTGGCCGGAGTACGTCTACCAGTTCTTCCCGAACCGCCACGACACCGGATTGAAGACGTTCTTCGGCAAGACGCAAGCGTGGACGGGACCGCAGATCATCGACGAGATCCTCCTCGACAACGCCGGCAAGCGTCAGATCGCGGCGCGGTTCATCACCAAGAAGCTGTGGGAGTTCCTCGCCCACCCGAGCCCGCCGACGGCAGTGCTCGACGCGATCGCTCCCGTGTTCGCCAACGACTGGGACATCGCCAACCTCGCTCGGCAGATCCTCAACCGCCCCGAGTTCTACAGCACGACCGCCAAGCAAGGATTGGTGCGCACGCCGATCGAGTACATCGTCGCCCTCTGCTACCACACCGGCATCGATCCCGATGACCTCGGCGTCGCCTGGCGGGCCGAGTCGGCCGGCCAGCAGATCTACTCGCCCCCGAACGTGTCGGGATGGCGCCCCAACGCGTACTGGCTGAACACCAGCGCGCTCGCCGGCCGCGCCGACTTCGCCCGCTCGATGACGTGGTGGCTGCGCGACACCGGCCGCCCGTTCGAGGACGGCAACGTCATCTACAACCGCACCGTCGCCGACGCGGTCGACTACGTCGCCCAGTTCTTCGGGATCTATCCGCTGTCGACCACGACCCGCAACGCGCTGATCTCCGCACACCAGGCCGAGCGCAACGCCACGCCCTGGAAGAACTGGTGGGCACCGACGAACCTGCTGACGATGGTGATGCTCGCTCCCGAACTGCACATGGCCTGAGGAGATGACGTTGCTCGATCCCGATATCTCCGCTGCCGACGCACTGCTGCTGTTGTCGCAACCTGACTGCGGCGACGACGTCCGAGGACCGAACGGGTGGACGCGCCGCAAGTTCTTGCAGGCCGTCGGCGGGGGAGTGCTCGGTGGTGTCGCCCTCGGGTCGTTCAGCCCGGGACGGTTCGGTCTCGGGCGCCTCGGGTTCGATCTCCACGACGCGTTCGCTGCCGCGCCGATCGGTGCTCACGACGGGATCGTCGTCAACATCATCCTGTACGGCGGCAACGACGGCCTGAACACCGTCGTGCCGTACACGAACGCTGCCTACTACGGCATGCGCGGACCGGCATACGGCAACGTGGCCATCCAGGCCGCGCAGGTGCTCCCGCTCGACGGCACCTTCGGTCTGCATCCCAACCTCGGCTACACCAAGTCGTTGTGGGACGCCGGACAACTGGCGATCGTCCACGGCGTCGGCTATCCGAACCCTGACCTGTCCCACTTCACGTCGATGGCGATCTGGATGAACGCCACCTTCGGCGCCGGGGCGATCGGCACCGGGTGGGTCGGGCGTTGGCTCGACGGTCAGCCGCCGGCCAGCGCCGACCTGATGGCGGCAACGATCGGCTCGTCGGTGCCACTGCACCTGATCGGGGCGGTCCGCCGCGCCGTGGCCGTGCCGGAGAACGGCGACGGGATGTTCGGCACCGGGACCGAGCCGGAAGACACGCGCATGTTCGACGGTCTGCGCGCCCTGTCATCCAGCTCGGCCGGCAGAGGCCCGTGGCACGACATGTACGCGGGCGTGCTGAAGACTCAGCTCAACCTGGCCAAGGACGTCGCCCCGGTGTACTCGCCGGCGCCGACCGGCGACGACTTCGTCCGCAAGATGACCGTCGCGGCGCGCCTGATCAACGCCAACCTCGGGTTCCGCTTGCTCGACCTCGGTCTCGACGGCTTCGACACCCACGACAACCAACCGGCCAATCATCCCGACCTGCTCGCCCAACTCGATCTCGGCTTGGCGGCGTTCTTCTCGACCCTGGATCCGGCCTACTACAGCCGCGTCACCGTGATGACGATGTCGGAGTTCGGACGAACGCCATTCTCCAACGACTCGGCCGGCACCGACCACGGCACTGCCAACGTGATGTTCGTGATGGGCCCGAACGTGAAGGGTGGGCACTACGGGCAGGCGCCATCGTTCAGCACGGTCACCGACCAGTGGGACCGGCTCGACATGACCGTCGACTTCCGCCACGTGCTCGGCACCGTGCTCGACGGCTGGATGGGAGGCGGGGCGACCACGATCCTCGGTGGCGCCTACCAGAACCTCGGCTTCTTCGCGGCCGGACCGGGTGACCCGCCGCCGAGCGGTGGAATTCCTCCGGTCGTGACCTTGCCCTCGATCGAGACCGAGTTCGTCTCGATGAACCCGCAGCGACTCTTCGACACGCGCACCGGTGATGGCGGTCGGCTCGGCGCGCTGGGGGCTGGGGAGTCATGGGCCTTCGCGATCCGCGGCCGCTTCGGAGTCCCCACCGAGGCGGTCGCGGTCGCGATCAACCTCACTGCTGTGGACGCAACGAGCGCCACGTACATCACTGCCTGGCCGGGAGGGCAAGCGCAACCGGCGACGTCGAACCTCAACCCGGTCCCGGGGATGGCGGTTCCCAACCTGGCGATCGTCCGTCTCGGCAATGCCGGCGACGTGAACTTCTACAACAACGCCGGCAACGTCCACCTCCTCGCCGACGTCGTCGGCTACTTCCGTGGCGGCTCAACCTCTGGTCTGGAGCCGCTGGTGCCGGCCCGGTTGCTCGACACCCGCGACGGAACCGGTGGGCGGCTCGGCGCACTCGGCCCCGGCGAGGCACTCGATCTCCAGGTCGCCGGGCGTGGGGGCGTGTCCGCCGAGCCGCAGGCCGTCGCCCTCAACGTGACGGTCACGGGCCCGACGGCGAGCAGCTACCTCACCGTCTGGCCATCCGGTGAGGACCGGCCGTTGGCGTCGAGCGTCAACATGGTGCCCCACCAGACCGTGCCGAACATGGTGCTCAGCCGCGTCGGGTCGAACGGCATGGTCAGCATCTTCAACAACGCCGGCGCGACACATGTGATCGTCGACGTGCTCGGCTGCTTCGACGGCGACGCTGATGGTCGCTACGTCGCCTTGAGCCCGCGGCGCGTGCTCGACACCCGCGAGGGAGTGGGAGCGCCGCTCGCCCGCGTCGCCCAGACTCCGCTCGAGGTGGTGCTGCTCGGTCGAGGGGGAGTTCCGTCGAGTGGTGTCAGCGGGGTGATGCTCAACGTCACTGCCGTGTCGCCGAGCGCCAACACCTACATCACGGTGTACCCAGGTGGCGCCGAGCGGCCGATGGCGTCGAACCTGAATGTCGCTGCCGGGCAGGTCATCCCGAACATGGTGCTCGCCCGCGTCGGCCCCGACGGCACCGTGTTGATGTACAACGACGGCGGCACCGTCGACATCGTCGCCGACGTCGTCGGCTACTTCACCGGCTGATCGGCCGAAGTCCGGTCCCACGCTTCCGACGTCGCCCCGTCCGGCCGGACTTCGCCGCGTGACGATGCCTCGGTATGGTGACGGTGATGGTCGATGAGGCGCGCCGCGACCAGCTCCGGGCGGTGAAGCTGGCCGCGTTGCTCGGTGATCGATGGAGCGACGCAGATGCGACGCCCGCGCCATTCGCCCTCGGCGCGGCGGCGACTGCCGGCGACGTCGGGTGGGTGCTGCTGGAGGAGCGCCACCACACCGGCCTCGGCCCGGCGCTTGCCTGGGCGTTGCGCGCCGGTGTGCGCCGCCTCCACGTCCTCGCCGACGAGGGCACGGGCACGATCGCCCGCCGCGCTGTCGCCTTTGCCGTGCCGATCGACGTGTGGCAGGTCGACGGGCGCACGCTGCTCCCCGCCGCCGCCGAGCCGCTGCCGAGCACCACCGCCGTCCCTGTCGAGCACGAGCGATTCATCCCGTTGATCGTCGCCGGCGGGGCGACGCCGGTCCTCGAACACGGTGTGCTCATCGGCGAGGTGCGCGGGCTGGAGGTCTGCCGCGTCGTCACCGACATCTACACCGGCGTGACCCGACTCGAGGTCGGCATCGGTCAGCACGATCGCGAGGCGTTTCAGATGCTGCACGGCGACGTGCCGGCCGCAGCTGCGCTCGCCGATGTGGTGGCCACGGTGGCACCGCACCGGCAACCCGGTGCCGATCCCCATCCACTCAACCGACTCGCTCGCGAGCAGGCCCTGCGCGCCAGGCTCATCGACGAGCCGGCGTTGATCGGCGCCCAGCGCATCGAAGCGGTCGCCGCGCCGATTGCTCGGCGGAACCTCAAGGATCCGCAGCCGTGCGTCGCCGAGGCGACGTTCGCCGGGGGCATCGAGACACTGGTCATCAGCTGCGGCATCGACCTCGACCTGGTGCCGTTCGCCACTGACGCCCGACTGCAGTCGGGGCGGACGACACGACTCGTCCTGCCGCGGCGCGACGTGGTTCCGGCTCAGGAGGACATCGCCGCCGCGCTGCGCGAACCGACGGCGATCGTTCCCGTCGATTGACGCCGTAGCCTGCTCCGTCGGTGTTCGAACGACTGGAGTCCCTTGAAGACGAGTTCATCTCGCTGGAGGTGAGCCTCGGCGACCCCGAAGTCGTCAACAATCCCGAGCGCCTGCGCTACACGTCGAAGCGGTACAAGGAGCTCTCGCCCGTCGTCGAGTGCGTGCGCGCCTATCGCACGCGGTCCGCCGACGCGCAAGCGGCCCGCGAACTGCTCGTCGACGCCTCGGAAGCGGATCGAGCGATGCTGCGCGCCGAGCTCGCCGGCGCCGAGACCGATCTCGCCGCCCTCGAAGAGCAGCTGCGCGTGCTCATGCTCCCCAAGGATCCGAACGACGGCAAGGCAGTGATCATGGAGATCCGCGGCGCGGAAGGTGGCGAGGAAGGCAACCTCTTCGCCGGTGACCTCTACGAGATGTACCGCGCCTTCGCCGCGTTGAAGGGCTGGTCGGTCGAAGTGCTGTCACACGATGCCAGCGATCTCGGCGGCATCAACCTGGCGACGATCCTCATCAACGGCGACACGGCATGGAGCCGGCTCAAGTTCGAAGGTGGAACGCACCGTGTGCAACGTGTGCCCGCGACGGAGAGCCAGGGGCGCATCCACACGTCCTCGGCGACGGTGCTCGTCCTTCCGGAAGCCGAGGAGGTCGAGGTCGACATCGACGAGCGTGATCTCGAGATCGACGTCTACCGCTCCAGCGGGCCAGGCGGGCAAGGCGTGAACACCACTGATTCGGCGGTACGCATCACCCACAAGCCGACGGGCATGGTCGTGGCGATGCAGGACGAGCGCAGCCAGCTGCAGAACCGCGCCCGAGCGATGCAAGTGCTGCGCGCTCGGTTGCTCAAACTCGCCCAGGACGAGCAGCAAGCGGCGATGTCGGTCGAACGCCGGGCGCAGGTGGGTGGAGGCGGCAGGGGCGAGAAGATCCGCACCTACAACTTCAAGGAGAACCGTGTCACCGATCACCGGATCGGGTTCACGATCTACCGCCTGCAGGAGGTCCTGGCCGGCGACCTCGACGAGATCGTCGACGCGTTGACCGCCGACGAACGAGCCCGTCACCTCGCCGGCGATGAGTGAGGCGACCGGCGCGTCGATCACGTGGGGCGAGCTGTGGAACGAGACCGCCGCCCGGCTCGGGCGCCCGCAAGCACGATGGGTGTGCGAGGTCGCCTCTGGCTACGACGGCGACGAGTTCCTGGCGGTGCTCGAACGGCCGGCCGGGCAACGCGGCGTCGCCCACCTCGACGCGATGCTGGCTCGCTTGGCGACGGGAGAGCCATTGCAGTACGTGCTCGGGCGGTGGAGCTTCCGCCATCTGGACCTGATCGTCGACCGCCGCGTGCTGATCCCGCGACCGGAGACGGAGCAGGTCGTCGACGTCGCCCTGCAGCTGGTGCGCTCGCTGCCCCGACCGGTCGTCTGCGCCGACCTGGGTACGGGCAGCGGGGCGATCGGGTTGTCGCTCGCTGCCGAGCTTCCGCTCGACGGCGTGTCGGTGTGGATGACGGACGTCTCCGAGGCAGCCGCCGATGTGGCACGCGCCAACGCGACGGGGATCGGCCGCGCCGCCGGCAACGTCCGCATCGCCGTCGGGCACTGGTTCGATGCGCTGCCGGCCGAGCTGCGCGGCGAACTCGCTCTGCTCGTGTCCAACCCGCCGTACGTCGCCCTCGACGATCCTGAGCTCGATCCGATCGTCGGCGAGTGGGAGCCCGCGCTGGCGCTGGTCGCCGGCGCCGATGGGCTCGAGGCGATTCGCCATCTCGTTGCCGGCGCGCCGCTGTGGCTGCGACCCGGTGGATGGTTGGTGCTGGAGATCGGCTCGGCGCAGGGCGATGCTGTTTACGCCTTGCTGAACGACGCCGGTCTCGAGGCAGTCGAGATCAAGGCCGACGCGACGGGTCGCGACCGCATCGCCGTCGGCCGGCGTGGCGGCTGATCAACCGAAGCGGGCCGCGACCTGTCCGAGCAGCGACTCTTCTTCGGGCCGCAAGTCGTGATCGACCCCGGCCACGTCGCGGGCCGCCGAGAAGAGCGACTGACGCAGCACGGAGCTGGTGACCCGGTCGTCGATGTCGTCGAGCAAGGCGTCGATGTTGTGCGCGGCGACTGCGGCGCGGACCTTCGCCATTGCCGGGCCGAGCGCCTGGTCGAACGAGAACGTGGAGGACTCCCACCCGGAATCGTCGCTGATGCTGCGGATCTCGTCGAGCTCCTCGTCGGAGATGTGCTTGTCGGCGAGCATCACCAGCAGGAGCAGTTCGATGACGGCCTCATGCTCGCGGTCGGCGGTGGCGTGGACCGACACGTGACCGTAGAGATCGCGCAGGCGTTGGTTCATTGGCTCGGCAACCTAACCGCTCGAGGCCATCGGGAGAGAACGCTTCAGGAAGTCGAGCTGATGCAACAAGATGTTCTCGGCGACGACCTCCTGCGGAGTCATATGAGTGACACCGACGAGCGGCAGCACCTCGTGGCCCTTGCCGGCGGCCAGAAGAGCTGACGACAGCTGCAACGTGTGCGCGGCGACCACGTTGTCGTCGGCCAAACCGTGGATCAGCAGCAGCGGGCGGGTGAGCTGGGACGCGAGTGGCAGCAACGATGAGCGTGCGTACGCCGTGTCGTCGACCGACGGGTCGCCCAAGTAGCGCTCCGTGTAGTGAGTGTCGTACAGCCGCCATTCGGTGACGGGTGCGCCGGCGACTGCAGCGTGGAACACGTCGGGGCGGCGCATCACGGCGAGCGCGGCGAGATACCCGCCGAAGCTCCAGCCGCGGATGGCGACGCGGTCGAGGTCGAGCGGATGCTCGTCGGCCGCAGCGTGCAGCGCGTCGATCTGATCCTCGAGAACCGCGGTGGCGAGGTCGAGGTGAACGGCGCGCTCCCATTCGCTCCCTCGGCCCGGGGTGCCGCGCCCGTCGATGACGAGCACGGCGAAGCCTTGGTCGGCAAACCATTGCGACAGGGCGAAGCCAGTGCGCGCGGCGATGACCATCTGCGTGTGTGGCCCGCCGTATGGATCGAGGAGAACGGGCAGCGGAGACCCGTCGTGATCGCGAGGCAGCAGCACGGCGGTCGGCAACCGGCGGTCGCCGTAGCGGTGCAACGTTACGTTCGGGTCGACCATCGGGTCTTCGGCGAACGAGATCAGCACCGGGCCGCCGACCACCGCCGTTTCGACCGCGCACTGGTCGAGCGAAGCGCTGCGCACCACGCTGGTCGTGCCTCCCACCACGGCGGCGTGTACGCCAAGGCCATCATTGAGGCGGGCGAGACCGGTGTCGCTCCACTCCCAGACGTCTTGCAGATGCGGGTCGTCGAGATCGTTTGCATGGAACACCACCGAATCACCGCGCGCTCCCACAACGGCGCGCACTTGGAGGTTGTCCGGTGTGACCGGCTCGCCGGCGATCATCAGGCGGCGCGCCCCATCGCGATCGGCGGTCATCACCAGCCGACCGTCGGTCAGCTCGTCCGGAGTGCCCGGCACGAGCTCCACCCACTGCTCATCGCGGTCGGTGAAGACCGGCGCGGTGTCGCCAGTGGTCGGGTTGGCTTCCAGAACCTCGACGCGGCGTTGGTCGCGGGATTGCACGAGCAGCAGCAGCCGATCGCCGGCGACCCAGTTCACGGCACCGAGGTACGGGAAGTTGTCGCGGTCCCACGTCACCTCGGTGCTGCCGCCATCGAGCGCCAGCACGTGCAGTGCCACGTCGGCGTTGGGTGTTCCCGCCGCGGGGTATCGCACCGGGCGAGGTTCGTCGGCAGGCGAAGCGGGATCGGCGATGTACCACGTCGAGACCGGGCTGACGTCGACTCGTGTCGCGGCGATGGCGGTGCCGTCGGGGCTCCACCAGTACCCGCGGTTGCGGTTCATCTCCTCGGCGGCAATGAAGTCGGCTGTGCCCCAGGTGACGTTGGCGTCCTCGTCGCTGGCCAGCTCCCAGCTGCTGCCATCGAGCTCGGCGATGCGCAGCGAGCTTCCGGAGACGTAGGCGAGCCGCTTGGCGAGCGGATCGGGGCGTGGATCGAACACCGAGCCCTCGACGACGAGCTCGCGTGCGCCACCACTGATCAGCCCGGCCACGAAGAGCCGGCCGGCGAGAGCGAACGCGGCGACGGTGACGGCCCCGTCGGTGGCGAACGCGGTGACGCCCGTCGCCGTCTCGCGCATCCGTTCCCGGCGGGCACGCTCTTCCGGCGTGATGTCGTCGGAGTCGGCGTGACCGAGCAGCACCAGCGGGTCGGCGACCAACCGTTCTTCGCCGGAGCCGACGTCGAGCACGTACAAACAGCTGATCGGATCGTCGCCGGCGCGGCTGCGCACGAACACGATCCGTTGGCCGTCGGGCGAGACGACGATGTTGCGCGGTTCGCCGAGCCGGAACCGCCGCGTCCGCGCATACTGGCGTGGAAACGTCAGACTCTGGCCCGCCGTCACGGTGTCACCGTGCTGCCTGGTGACGGTGTCACCGTGATCTTGGCGTGGTGATCCGGATCGGCGAGATCACGGAACGCCTGCGGCACCTCGTCGATGCCGACACTTCCGGTGAGCCAAGGTTGCACGTCGACCTTCCCATCGGCGATCGACGTCAACGCGGTCGCGAACTCGCCGGGGTCGTAGCCGAAGGCGAACTGCAGGTTCAGCTCCCGGCCGAGGCCGAGCATCGGGTGGACCTGATCCGCTTGCATGCACGCTCCGACGATCAGGATCCGCGCGTCCTTCGGCGCGATCCGCATCGCCAGATCGATCATCCCCGGCACCCCGACGGCCTCGAAGATCACCGGCGTGCGCACACCATCGGCGCGGCGCCACGCCTCGATGGGAGTCGTGACGTTCGGATCGACGACGACGTCGGCACCGAGCGCCTCGGCCAGTTGGCGTCGCTTCGTCGAGAAGTCGGCAGCCACGATCGGGCCGACGCCGCGCAGCTTCATCGCGGCGATGCACGCCAGACCCACCGGCCCGCAGCCGAGCACGATCGCGCTTTCCGCCGTGGTGATGCGGCTCTTGGCAACGGCATGGATGCCGACGGCGAGCGGCTCGGTCATCGCCGCCAGCCGCGACCCGATGCCCGCCGGCACCTTGATGGCCAACATCTCGTTGAGCACCATCTGCTCCGCGTATCCGCCGTTGTAGACGTTGGAGAAGCCGACGGGATGGAGCCCTTCGGCGTCGAATGCGACCGGCAAGCTGACGACGATGTCGCCGACGGCGAGGTTGCTGCAGTCGGGGCCGAGCTCGATGACCTCGCAGCAGAACTCGTGACCCATGACGGTGTCGACGTGCGGCTCGAACATCTTCATCTGCATCGGATCCGGTGGGCGGTCCGCTTCGAGATCGAGCATCAGCTGGCGCGTCTCCGCTCCGTGGCGCAACAGGTGCAGATCGCTGCCGCAGATGCCGCAGGCGAGGACCTTCGTCAGGACCTGTCCCGAGCCCGGCACCGGATCGGGAAGGTCATCGATCCGCAGTTGCCAGTCCCGCATCACCGCAGCACGCATGACCTCGACCGTAGTTCCTCCGAGTGTTTCGAGGCACCCTGTGCACCTCGAAACACTCGGATCGGCGTCAGTGGCTGAAGTGGGCGACGGCCTCGACCACGATCGCCCACGCGGCATCGGCGTCGAGCGATGTCAACCGGTCACAGTTCGGCTCCGGGCGATCGACGAGACGGCGTTGGTCGATCACGGTCATTCCTCGGGCCAGCTCGCCTTCGGTCTCGACGGCGACCCACGAGAAGGCTCGCTCGAACAGTTCGGGATGGGTCAATGCCATCACCGCGCACGGGTCGTGCACGGGTGCGCCGTTCATGTCGTCGTGGCGCGACATGTACGCCTTGCTGAAGAACTTCATCAGATCGGCGAGCACGGCTGCCAAGCGCCCGGGAAGAGCGGTGAGCTGATCGATGCGCTCCGACGTTGCCTGGAACTGATGGGTGAGGTCGAGGCCGGCCATCACCAACGGACCTCCGTACGACAGGACGATGGCGGCGGCCTCCGGGTCGGCCCAGATGTTGAACTCGGCGGTGGGAGTGCGGTTGCCGTACAGCCCGCCGCCCATGAACGAGATCCCGGCGACGCGTGCAGCGAGGTCGGGAGCGGCGCGCAAGGCCAGAGCGATGTTCGTCAGCGGGCCGGTGGGAACGAGCCACACGCCGTCCGTGTGGCGCACGGTGTCGATGATGAAGGCGACGGCGTCGCGGCTGTCCGGCGGACCCGATGGAGGCGGAAGGTCGGCGCCGTCGAGCCCACTCTCGCCATGGACGTAGCCGGCGTGGCGCGGTGGCGCGATCAGTGGGCGGTTGGCGCCGGCATGAACGGCGACGTCGATGCCGAGCAGGTCGCGCAACACGATCGCGTTCAGCGTGGTCGACTCCAGCGGGGCGTTGCCGGCGACCGTCGTGATGCCGAGCAGGTTGGCGTGGCGCGCGGCGACGACCATGGCGATGGCGTCGTCGTGGCCGGGATCGCAGTCGAGGATGATCGGGATCTGAGCATCGGCGGGCGACATCGCCGGTCAGCTTGCCACCGTTACCATCGGAGGGTGACGTCGAAGCGAGGTCGGCAGGCGGCGTGCTGGGTGGTCGTAAGCCTGCTCATGGCCGTGGCGGCGGCGTGCAGCGACGCCGACTCGTCGGCAGCTCCGACGACGTCGATCCCGCCTGCTGAGGCCGGCGCGGCCAGCTCGACCACGCTCCTCGCCACACCCGAGCCGACCGGTGTGCCGGGCCTCGACTCGCCCGACCCGTTCTGCGCGGCGTGGGCAACCTACGCAGGCACCGTGCAATCGTTGGGCATCGCCGCGTCCTTCGGTGATCTGTCGAGCGTGGAGCTGGCCGGCTTGGAACTGATCGCCGCGCCACATGTCGTCGAAGTTGGGGAGGCAATCGACAGCACCTGGCCGCAGGACGGTGCCGTCGCCGCCGAGCGGGCGACGGTCATCGACCAGCGCATCGGGCCGTACGTCCGCCGCGCCCAGCGTGCAGTGGAGGCGCTCACCGCTGCGGGTGTCACCAAGGACGAGCTGTCGGAGCTCAGTGCCCTGTGGCAGCTGGCCCTGTCGGAGCGCGATCCGCAGCAACCGGTCATCGACGTGCCCGGGATCAGACCGGACTTGCAGACGAGGCTCGACGAGGCCGCGGTCGCCTACGACCGCGACGTCACTCCGTTCGCCGCCGACCCGAGCCTGACGACCGATCACGTCGCCGCTCCGACGACGGAGCAGTACCTGGCCGAGCACTGTCCTGACCTTGCCTCCAGCGGAGTTGGTGACTCGCTGTGACGTCAGTCGACGTGCAGGTCGCCGGCGTCGTCGAGGCCGACGCCACGACCGACCCACTCGCCGTGGCACATCGCCGCGGCCAGCGCTGAGTCCCTCGAGGTCGCCCAGGCGCGGCGGCCATCTCCGAGCAGGCACGTGGCGATCACCGTCTCCGGGTCGCCCTCGCGGGTGTGCATCACCGTGTACGCCTCGATCGTCGCCTCGCCGGCGGCGTCGCCTGCCTCGGCGAGCTGGCGCCGTGGCAAGGCGTCGATCTCTGCCTGTGGCGCGTCGTGTGCGAACCCTCGATCAGGGGGCTCGTCGGAATACACCCCGAACGAGTGCTTCGTCGCGTAGCCGCCATTCGCCCACACCAAGCCGCGTGCCCCGTCGGCGTCGCGCAATGCGGTGACCATCGTGGCGATCGCATGCATGACGTAGTTGTTCCACGGTCCACCCGCGAACGCCAGACCTCCGGTGAGGGTGAGCTGACGGTCCAACGCCAACCCGAGGCTCTGCGCACCGAGCTCGACGGCTGATGGGAAGCATGAGTACAGGTCGATGAGAGCGATGTCGTCGACACCGCAGCCGGCGAGCTCGAGCACTCGCCGGCCACCTCGTTCGATCGCCGGGGTCTCGGCGAACGACCAACGGTGACTGACGAACGGATGCTCGTGGCAGTCGGTGCCGGCGTGGATGAACACCCACCGGTCGCGTGGCACCCCCAACGACTCGGCCTTGGCCACCGAGCACATGACGAGCGCCGCGGCCATGTCGACGTCGTTGTTGGAGTTCATGTACTTCGTGTATGGGAGACCGACCATGCGGTTGGCCGGTGACGGCGTGCGGATCTCCTCCGCCGACCGTGCTTGCCGCGACCAGGCGTACGGGTTGCCGGCGGCTACGGCGCTGAACCGCGACCACAGCTCGCTGATCCGGCGCAGGTGTTCGTCGGGACTGCGCTGCGCCGCGGCGCGAATCGCAGTCTCGAAGATCGGGTAGATCTGCACGGGCATCATCACGCCGCGCTCGAGCTCGTACGGATGGTTCAGCGTCAGGTCCTCGCCGATGGACCGCGGCACCTGCGTGTCGGGGGCGGTCGGCCAGTCGATGGCGGTCCCGGCCTTGCGCGCCCGGACCCGCGTCCGGCGCGCTTCGCCTCCGGCCAGGATCGCCAGGTCGAGACGGGCAGCCTGGATGTCCGCAGCGGTCGTGTTGACGAGGCTCTGCGGGCTCTGCCCACCC
>DATBKA010000035.1:0-4420 GCA_036556105.1 Ilumatobacteraceae bacterium
CGTTCCATCGGCTCGCCGAGGCGAGGGAACACCTCTTCGGCGACGAGGTGCAGTTGCTCGATCATCTCGTCGCGAGTGACTCCGGGATAGTCGAGGAAGAAGCAGATGTGCTTCAGGTCGAGCAGCTCGCGCCAGAAGCCGATGGCATCGACGGCGTCGTCGATCGAACCGACGACCTGGATCTTCTGGGCGTTGCTCTCCTCGACGGTCGGGCAGTGGTTGAACGCCACCTTGGAACCGTCCGGGTTGCGGTAGCTGCTGAACCGGCCGTACGGGGAGAGGAACTTGTTGAACTCGTCCTGGCCGGGGCGACCCTTCACCAGCGCCTGCTCGCGGGTCTTGGCGACGTGCAAGTTGAGGACGAGGCAGCGGTCCTCGCCCGGCCCGACCGCCGTGCCGCAGGCCTCGCGGATCTCGGCGTAGCGATCCCACTTCTGCTTCTGCGAGTCGGCGTTCTGCAGCCAGTACACGGCCTTGTGGCCGGCCACGGGCACGTACTCGATGGTCTCCGGCGAGGTGACCGGCTGATAGATGTCGACCTTGCGCAGCGGCTTGGGCACCAGCGTGAGCTTGTTGACCATCGTGCCGCGGTCGGGCACGTCGTCGGGCGGCAGCACGATGTGCTTGCCGCGGTAGCTGAACTGCTCTTCGTACCAGGCGAGCTTGATGACATCCATCGACTCTTCGAAGATCTCGCGGTTGACCCGATCGTGTTCCGCCGACATCTCGTTGTCGCCGCTGGCAACCACCGTGCCGAGTGCCCATGCCTCACGCGGCACGGTGCCGCGGCCGACTCCGAACTCCATGCGGCCGCCGGTGATGATGTCGGCGATGGCGAAGTCTTCGGCGAGGCGCAGCGGGTTCCATTGCGGCACGACGTTGAACATCTGCCCGAGGCGCAGGTTCCGGGTCTGCATCGCCAAGTGCTGCCCGAACAGGATGAGGTTGGGCAGCACCTCGTAGCCCTCGTACTGGAAGTGGTGCTCGGTGAGCCACATCGTGTCGAAGCCGAGCTCGTCCATCGTCTTCGACCAGGCGACGAGGTTCTTGTAGCACTCGATGACGGAGTCGTTGCCGTAGCGCCGCGCCGTTGGGGCGACCGACGGGTCGCCGGCGTCGGGCATCGGCACGGTGCAGAAGAAGTTGGAGTCGACTCGCATGGGCAGATCGTACTGCCGTCAGAAGCCGGCGGCTGTGCCAACCATGGTGCGGGGATCGGCCGCACCGGCGCGGAAACCCTCGGAGTCGATGACGATCGCGTGGGCGTGACCGGACCCGCTGTCGTACGGTGGTGCCGCGACGACGGCGTGGCCTCGCGCCGCCAGCTTGGTGAGCCACTCCTGCGGTGCATTGCCTTCGACGGCGACGCTGGGCGCCACACCGCTGGTCCACGTGTCGAACCCGGTCGCCGGGCCTTGCAGCGCCCACCGGCCGGCCGTGATCGCCGCGGCCGGGGTCTGGCCGTAGTGGAAGAGGCGTGCCGCGACCTGCAGCAGGATCTGCGGCTGAGCGTCGCCACCCATCGTGCCGAACACGGCGCGCAGCTCACCATCGGCGGTGGCCAGCGCCGGGCACAGCGTGTGCGGCGGCCGGTGGCCGGGTTGCAACTCGGCGGGATGGCCAGGCCGCAGGTTGAAGCCGAGGCCGCGGTTGTGCAGGTTGATGCCCGTGCTCGGCTCGACGAGACCGGATCCGAACCCGGCTGCGTTGGACTGGATCAGCGACACCGCCATCCCGCTGCCGTCGACCGTGCACAGGTAGGTGGTGTCACCGTCGCCCGCCGGCGCCCACCGATCGGAGGCGCGCTGCGCGTCGATCATGCCGAGACGGCCGGCGATCGAGCGCAGCAACGCGTTGCCGTCGGCTGAGTCGCTGAGCACGTCGGGCCGGTCGTATCCAGCCGCCGTCGCGGCCTCGACCAACAGGTGGGCGAAGGCGTCGTCGTCCGGGTCGGCCGGCAGGTCGAGCCGAGACGCCAGCGCCGACGCGCCGAGGGTGAGATAGCCCTGCGAGTTGGGAGGGATCGTCCACAACTCGACACCGAAGGCCTTCGTTGTCAGCGGTTCGACCCACTCGCACTGTGGCCGGGCGAGGTCGTCGTCGGAGTACCACCCGTCGCCCAGCGCCTTCAGCCCGTCTCCGAACTCGCCCTGGTAGAACGCTGCCCGGCCACCTTCGGCGACTGCTCGGAGAGCACGCGCCACGCCGGGACGGCGGACGCGGTTGCCCGGTCGGGAGAGCTGACTGAACAGCTCATTGAGGTTCTCGCTGGCGCCTTCTTCGATCCGCCCGGTCGCACCGACCAGCAACGGGCTGGCCGGGAATCCATCCTCGGCCAGTGCGATCGCCGGTTCCAACAGGACCGAGAGTGGGATCGTTCCGAACCGTTCGTGGAGCGCGATCCATCCGTCGACGCACCCGGGAATGGTCACGGATCGGACGTCGAGCCGGAACGGCATCTCGTCGCGGCCCTCGCCGCGCAACACCGCTGCGTCCGCGCCGGACCCAGCGCGCCCGGAGGAGTTCAACGCATGGACCGCGCCGTTGTGGTGGACGAGTGCGAAGAGATCGCCGCCCATCCCGCAGAGATGCGGTCCGGTGACGGCGATCGCCGCGTTGGTGGCGATGGCCGCGTCGACGGCGTTGCCACCGAGGACGAGAGCCCGCAGCCCGGCTTGCGTGGCGAGCTGGTCGGCGCTGGCGACCATCGCCTTGGGGGAGCGGGCGGAATGGAGTCGGGGCGAGACCATGACCGGAACCTACGCTGACTCGGTGCGGCGAGTACTCATCGGGCGCGTCGTGGCGACATCGGCAGCGCTCGTTCTGCTCGTCGGGACGTTCCTGCCGTGGATCACGTCCGGCCGGCGACGGCGCAGCAGCTACCAGATCTTCTCGCTGATCGAGCGCATCGGGTATCCGTCGTCGAGCGCCGTCGGTTGGGCGTTGCGTCTCTGGCCGCTGCTGCCGCTGCTCACCGTGGCGGCGATCACGATCCTGTGGTTCCACCGTCCCGCGATGGCGGCGGGCGTCGGCGGTCTGGCCGCGGCATATGCGACCATCGTTGCCGTGGCCGTGCTGACCTCCTCGCCGTCGCCGCTCATCGACATCGAATACGGCCCGATCGTGACCCTGGTCGGTGCAGCCGACTTCGCCGTCGGCCTCGTCTTCTCGATCCGAGCCGGGAGTCAGGAGTGCCAGGCGCCGCGGGCTTCGAGCACCTGACGGAGCACCACCGGTCGGTCGGTCATGATCCCGTCGACGCCGAGGTCGAGCAAGCGGTTCATCTCCGCCGCGTCGTCGATCGTCCACACGTGGACCTGGATTCCTGCGGCATGGGCGCGGCGCACAAGTGTGCCGTTGACGACGGTCAGCGGGCCTTGCCGCACCGGAACTTGCGCGGCGAGGGCGGTGGATCGGCGGAGCAGCCCGTAGCGCAGCAGCGCCGTCTCGGCCGGACCGAGCGAACTGCACAGCCCGTCACCGAGCTCCTTGCGCAGGCGCCGCAGGCGCAGATCGCTGAACGCAGCGACGCATACGCGTGAGAGTGCGTTCGTGCGCCGCAGTGCCGCGACCAAGGCCGCCTCGGCGCGATTGACCTTGCAGTCGATGTTGATCCGCACGTCGGGAAACGCACCGAGCAGATCCTCGAGGAGAGGAATTGGTGCCTTGCCGTCGACCAGCTCCTTCGACACCTCCGCCCACGGCAGCTCGCTGATCTTGGCGGCGCGTCCCGTGGTACGGCGCAGGTCGTCGTCGTGGAAGGCCACGAGCACGCTGTCCGAGGTGACCTGCACGTCGGTCTCGATGTAGCGGTAGCCGAGATCGATCGCGTACTGGAACGCCTCCATCGTGTTCTCCGGGGCGTCGCTGGCGCCACCACGGTGAGCAAACGGGATCGGGCCGTCCCAGTCGAGGAACGCGTGCCGCGGAGCACGCGGCGATGGCGATGTCACCAGGCAAGTATCGTCGGTCGCATGACCCAGACGATCACTGTCCGCTCTCCGTACGACGACTCGGTCATCGGTGAGATCCCCGCGTGCACGGCAGACGACGTCAACGCCGCCGTGGCGAAGGCGAAGGCCGCGTTGAAGAGCCCGCTGCCGCTGTGGAAGCGCGCCGCGATCCTCGACAAGGCCGCGCAACTGCTGGCCGAACGCCGTGACCACTTCGCCTCCACCATCGCCAAGGAGGCGGCGAAACCGATCAAGACTGCACGCGCCGAAGCGGAACGCGCCGTGGGCACGTTCCAGTTCGCGGCGGCCGAGGCGCGCAAGCTCGTCGGCGAGATGGTTCCCCTCGATGCGCTCTCCGCAGGCGAGGGCAAGCTGGGCTTCACGTTGCGCGTCCCGATCGGCGTCGTCGGGGCAATCGCCCCGTTCAACTTCCCGCTCAACCTCGTCGCCCACAAGCTCGCCCCGGC
>DATBKA010000036.1:0-3526 GCA_036556105.1 Ilumatobacteraceae bacterium
CTCGTCGTCGACATCAACGGCGTGTCTGATGTCGGGATCAGCTCGTTCGCCAATCACCGCACCGACACGCGCAAGCTCCCCACTCCTCGCGTGGCGGGCGGTGGTGTGCTGCGCGTGTCGGTTCCCGAGGCGGTCGGCGGCAAGACGGTCGTCGGCCAGCTCACGGTCGACCGAGTGCTCGGCGCGGGTTACGTCACCGCCTACGGCTGCGACGACGGTCTGCCGACGGATCCCGACGGCGCGGTCAGCCGATCCGACCTCAACTACGACGAGGCGATGTCGCCGGTGGCATCGAACCGCTTGATCGTCAAGGCCGACAACGACGGTGACGTTTGCTTCTACACGTTGCGACCGGCGGCGATGATCGTCGACATCAACGGCGCCTCGGCGGTCGGCATCAGCTCGTTCCCCAACCATCGCATCGACACGCGCAGCCAGACGTTGCCGCCGGGCTCGATCACGTCGACAGCCAACGTCCCGATCTGGCCGCCCTACACCGCGCTCCCGCCGATCAACGGCGTTGCCGCGCTCACGGGCCTGCCGGCCGACCCACCGGTCACCGCCCGCCCGATCGTGGCCGTCAAGATCGACAACTACGGTCCGGCTCGCCCGCAATGGGGGCTCGAGCAAGCCGACGCGATCATCGAGGTGAACGTCGAGGGGATCTCGCGGTTCATCGCCCTGTTCCAGACGCGCCTTCCCGACGTCGTCGGGCCAGTTCGCTCAGCAAGGATCGGCGACCTCGACCTCCTGTTCGCGATGAACCGTCCGGTGTTCGCCTATTCCGGCGCCAACCCGGGCGTCACCGATTGGATCCGTTCGGCGGCAGTCTCGAACCTGCTCGTCGACTTCTCCGGTCTGTACAGCCCGTGCTACGCCCGCACGCCCGAACGGCCGGGTCCGCACAACCTGCTGCTCGACCCGACCTGCGCCATCGCCAGCGCCGCCGGCGGCAACGTCGCCCCCGGTGCGGCGCGGCCGCTGTGGCGGATCAACTCGACGTGGACTCCGCCGGGCAACATCAACGCGACCAGTGACTCGACGTTCTCGGTGGCGATGGACGGCGTCAGCATCGACTGGACGTGGGACAGCATCAACAGCGCCTACGTCAGATCGCAAGATGGCCAGGACCACGTCACCGTCGCTGGCACGCGAGTGGCCGCGAACACGGTCGTGGTGATGAACACCGTCTACGTGCCGTCTCCCGTCGACGCTCGATCGCCGACGCCGATCACCGTCGGCACCGGCACTGCCGTGGTGCACCGCAACGGCAAGGCCATCCCCGTCACCTGGTCGCGGCCCACAGCGACCGACGCGTTCGAGTTCGTGGCGACGGCGACGGGTCAGCCGATCACGATGAACAGTGGCGTCACCTTCATCGAACTCGTGCGCTCGCCCTGACCGGTGGAGACGAAGGGAATCGAACCCTCGACATCTACCTTGCAAAGGTAGCGCTCTGCCAACTGAGCTACGTCCCCGCGGGGAGCCTTCAGGATAGCGCCGGAGGCACGTCATCCGCCGAGACGATTCGGGCGGGAGGCCGTCCGTAGTCTGTGCCGATGGGTTCATCCAGGCTCCGCTTCGGCAGCTTCCTCGCCCCGCACCATCCTCTCGGCGAGAGCCCGACGCTGCAGTTCCAGAGCGACCTCGAGCTCGTCTCCCTTCTCGACCATCTCGGCTACGACGAGTTCTGGTGCGGCGAGCACCACTCCACCGGCTGGGAGATGATCGCCTCGCCGGAGATGTTCCTCGCCGCCGCCGGTCAGCGCACGCAGCGGATCATGCTCGGCACCGGTGTGGTCTCGCTGCCGTACCACCATCCGTTCAACGTCGCCCAGCGGATCGTCCAACTCGACCACATGACCAAAGGCCGGGCGATGTTCGGCAGCGGTCCCGGGGCCCTGCCCAGCGATGCGCGCACGATGGGCATCAGCGCGATGCTTCTGCGGGACCGCCAGGACGAGGCGATGGGCGTGATCATCCGGTTGCTGAACGGAGACGAGCGGTTCAGCTACGACAGCGAGTGGTTCACGCTGCACGAGGCCGCGCTCCAGATCCTGCCGATCCAAGAGCGGATGCCGATGGCCACCGCATCGACGATCAGTCCGAGCGGCATGCAGATCGCCGGCAAGTACGGGATCGGAGTGCTGTCGATCGCCTCGACCAGCAGCGAGGGACTGCAGGCGCTGCCGACACAATGGGGCTTTGCCGAAGAGGCCGCAGCAAAGCACGGCCAGACGGTCGACCGTCGCGACTGGCGCGTCCTGATGAGTTGGCACATCGCCGAGACGCGCGAGCAAGCGCGCGAGGAGGCTGTGCTCGGACTGCACCGCTGGCACAACGAGTACAACGTCCGCGTCCTCGGTCGCCCGGGAGCCATCTACGTCGAGGATCCACGCGACCTGCTCGATCAGGTCACCGAACGGGGGTCGGAGGGCGCCGGAGCAGCAGTGATCGGCACACCCGACGACCTGATCGAGGCCATCCAGAACATGCAGCGGATCACCGGTGGGTTCGGTGTGGTCCTCGGCTTCGCCCACGATTGGGCCAACCGCGAGAACACCCGGCGGTCGTGGGACCTGGTCGCCCGGTACGTGATGCCGGCCCTCAACGGCGCGCTGCGGCCGATGCAGGCCTCCGCCGACTACGTCGAAGCGAACAAGGCGGAACTGATCGGCGGCGCCTCTGCCGCGGTGATGAGCAAGATCATGGCTCACGAAGGCGCCGCGGCAGCGATGGCTACGACGATGGCGCAGATGGCCCAGCGTGCCGCTCGCCAGCCGAAAGGTCAGGCCAACGACCCGACGTTTCGGCCCGGGCCGGGACTGCCGAATCCCAAGTGACGGGAACCAGACCGGTCGTCGCGCCGTCAAAGGGCCGATGACACTTCGCCCCATCGTGCTCGCGGCGCTGCTGATGTCGCTGAGCGCGTGCGAGGTCGCCGCCCGAGCCACACCGGCGGCCACTGGAGATACGGCAGTGCCCACGGTCGCCGCGTCGCCCCTCGACCCTGCCGTGCAGTGCGTCAGCACCGATCCCGGATGGCGGCCGATCAGCGTTCATCGCGCTGTGAGTTGTCCCGACGGGACCAAGGTGACGGTGCAGGGCATCCTCATCCACGACGCCAACGGGCTGGCCGTGCTGTGCGACGTCGCCAGCGCGAGTCGCGACAGGTGCATCGGCGCGGGAGTGACGGTCGAGGGCTTTGCGCCTGAGCCCGTTCTGGCGTCGTCGGTCGACAAGGTCATGCTCACCGGAGTCGTCTCCGGCCACGTACTGAGAGCAGTCAGTCGTCCTTCAGCGCCACTGCGTTCGGTGTGACGTTCATCTTCGGCTCGTATTCGGCAACGTCGACGACCCGTCCCTCGCCGACGTACTTCGCCCGCAGTTCGGAGCGGCACGCCTCGCACGGGCCGTAAAACCGCTCGTTCACCGAGCGGCCACAGCGAGGACAGGCGAACGCGGTGTCGTCGGTCATGCGCAGCGGGAGTTCTTCAGCACGGCTCCGGCGAAGACGCCGGTGTGT